>CAZWLA010000005.1:0-22521 GCA_964633845.1 uncultured Arcobacteraceae bacterium
TATGAGGGAAATAAATTTTATGAAAAGTTGTCTTGACAAATCAGGCCATTATATTGATTAAAATATTTTTCAAGTTTTATTTTATTTAGATTCAACTCAATTCCTTGTTTTTGTGCTTCTTGCTCAATAACTCTCTTTGTATCTTTTGATATAATCAAATCAATTTTCTGTTCACCAATAAAAGATTCTAGCATTATTATAAATTCTATTTTTTTATTTAATAATGTCTCACAATCTTTTGGTATAAGATATAAATCTATATCTCCACCTTTTTTATCATCTAATACCCTAGAACCAAATAGATAAATTTTTGACTGCTTATTAAAAACTTTATTTTTACACTTTATTATAGCTTCTATTTGTGATAAAGTTAATCTCATAATCAAAATTATATCATAATAAGCAAAAAGCCCAAATCCGAAGACTTGGGCTTTTAAACAAATTGGACTTAATTACTATTGAAGTAATTTAAGAACATTTTCTAAAGAAACGTTTGACGCTCTACAGAGCTCTTTCAATTATTACTTACTGTAATAATTTTAACATGTTTTGTTAGATGCTGTTTGCTTGGCTCATTGCGTATGTAGCAGCTTGAGCAATAATATTTTTATTTGTTGAAGTCTGGGATTTAGTAGTATAATCAATATATCTTATGTTATAATATTATTATGTTAGATATATTAAGTCTTATTGGACGGGATAAAGAATTACTAAAAGATGATATTAAAAAGAGTGATTATCAACTAAAAAAAATTATTTTATCATCTTCATTTTTAGTTATTGGAGGTGCAGGCTCAATTGGCCAGTCTGTAACTAAAGAGATATTTAAAAGAAATCCTAAAAAACTTCATGTAGTAGATATATCTGAAAATAATATGGTAGAGTTAGTACGAGATATACGAAGTAGTTTTGGATATATGGATGGTGAATTTAAAACTTTTGCTTTAGATATTGGTTCTATAGAATATGATGCATTTATTAAAAATGATGGTAAATATGATTATGTTTTAAATTTATCAGCACTTAAGCATGTACGAAGTGAAAAAGATCCTTTTACTCTAATGAGGATGATTGAGACAAATATATTCAATATAGATAAAACCATTAAACAGTCTATTGAAAATGGTACTAAAAAATATTTTTGTGTATCTACAGATAAAGCTGCAAATCCTGTAAATATGATGGGTGCATCTAAAAAAATCATGGAGATGTTTGTTCATAAAAACTCAAAAAAAATTAATGTATCAATGGCTAGATTTGCAAATGTGGCCTTTTCAGATGGTTCACTTTTACATGGATTTAGTCAACGAATTGAAAAAGAACAACCAATAGTAGCTCCAAATGATATAAAAAGATATTTTGTAACACCTCAAGAATCAGGTGAATTATGTCTTATGTCTTGTATATTTGGTGAGAATAGAGATATATTTTTCCCAAAATTAAGTGAAGAATTAGATTTGATTTCATTTGCTGATATAGCAGTGAAATATTTAGAAAAGAAAGGTTACAAGCCATATCTTTGTAAAGATGAAGATGAAGCAAGAAAATTGGTTAAGAGTTTGCCCAAAGAAGGAAAGTGGCCATGTTTATTTACGTTCAGTGATACTACTGGAGAAAAAAACTTTGAAGAGTTTTTTACAGATGAAGAAGTTTTAGATATGGATAAATTTGAAAATATAGGAATTATTAAAAATGAAACCGATTATGATGAAAGTAAACTAGATTATTTTGAAAGTATAATTAAAGAGTACAAGCAAAGTCTATCTTGGACAAAGGAAGATATAGTAAAAGAATTTTTTACTATGATACCTGATTTTGGACATATAGAAACTGGTAAATATCTTGATGGGAAGATGTAGATGAAAAATATAGTTGAATTTATTCAAAATATATATAATACAAAAGAATTTATACCTTTACATGAGCCTAGATTTATAGGTAATGAGAAAAAATATTTAAATGATTGCATAGATTCTACATTTGTATCTTCGATTGGTAAATATGTAGATATGTTTGAAGAACAATTTGCCTCATATGTGGGAAGTAAATATGCTATTGCTACAGTTAATGGAACAAGTGCTTTACATATTTCACTTATTTTAGCAGATGTACAAAAAGATGATGAAGTGATTACTCAAGCACTTACATTTGTAGCTACTTGTAATGCTATAAGTTATGTAGGAGCTCGACCAGTATTTGTAGATGTTGATTTAGATACGATGGGTTTAAGTCCTGAAGCTCTAGAGATGTTCTTAAAAACTAACTGTGAAATAATTGATAATAAATGTATAAATAAAACTACTGGTAAAATAATAAAAGCTTGTATGCCAATGCATACTTTTGGACATTCTTGTAGAATTAGTGAAATTAAAAATATTTGTGATAAATGGTATATATCTTTAGTAGAAGATAGTGCAGAGAGTTTAGGAAGCTATTATAACGATAAGCATACAGGTACTTTTGGAAAACTTGGAGCCTTTAGTTTTAATGGAAATAAGATTATTACTTCAGGTGGTGGCGGAGTAATTGTAACAGATGATGAGGTATTAGCAAAAAAAGCTAAATATTTTACTACTACTGCAAAAATACCACATCCTTTTGAATATGTACATGATGAGATAGGGTATAATTATCGTATGCCAAATTTAAATGCTGCATTACTAGTAGCACAACTAGAACAGCTAGATACATTTGTGAAAAATAAAAGGGATTTAGCTTTAAGATATGAAGCATTTTTTAAAGACAATTATGAGATAGACTTTATAAAAGAGCCTAAAAGTTCTAAATCTAACTATTGGCTACAGGCTGTGATAGTCAAAGATCTGAATAATAGAGATGAGCTTTTAAAATATACAAATAGCAATGGTATTATGACAAGACCTATTTGGAAGCTAATGAATGAGTTAGAGATGTTTAAAGATTGTCAATATGGTAATTTAGAAAATTCAAAATATTTAGAACAAAGAGTTATAAATATTCCAAGTAGTGTGGTAGTATAATGAATCCAGAAATACTATTAATAGGTGGTGGTGGTCATTGTAAATCTGTGATAGATGTCATTGAATTAGAAGGTAAATATAAAATTGCTGGTATTGTTGATAAAAAAGAATTAATTGGAACAGAAGTTTTAGGATATAAAATTATAGCCTGTGATAATGATTTAGAACAATTATTAGAAACTTTCAAATATGCTGTAGTTACAGTTGGGCAAATAAAATTAAATAGCTTAAAAGTTAGACTATTTAATAAAGTAAAAGAGTTAGGATATATATTACCAACAATTATATCACCACTAGCTTATATATCTAAACACTCACAAATAGGAGAAGGTACAGTGATAATGCATCATGCTTTAGTAAATGCAAATGTAAGAATAGGCAAAAACTGTATAGTAAATACAAAATCTTTAATAGAACATGATTCTATAATAGAAGACAATTGTCATATTAGTACAGGTGCCATTATAAATGGTGGAGTAGTAGTAAAAGAGAATACATTTGTAGGTAGTAATGCAAGCACAAAAGAATATATAGAAGTTAATGGATTTATAAAAGCAGGAGAATTACAAAAATGAGTGTATTTATAATAGCTGAAGCAGGTGTAAATCATAATGGTTCAATAAAGCTTGCAAAAAAACTTATAGATGTAGCAAGTGATGCTGGTGCAGATGCTGTAAAGTTTCAAACTTTTAAAACAGAAAAATTAGTATCTAAAAATGCACAAAAAGCAGATTATCAAAAAGAAACAACATCTAAAAAAGAATCACAATTTGATATGATTAAAAAATTAGAATTAGATATAGATACACATAATGAATTAATTTCATATTGTAATAGTAAAAACATTATGTTTTTATCTACTCCTTTTGATCATGATAGTATTGACTTATTAAATAGTATTGGATTAAAGATATTTAAAATACCTAGTGGTGAGATTACGAACTTACCATATTTAAGGCATATTGGTAGTTTAAATAAAGAAGTAATTCTTTCTACAGGTATGGCTGATATTGGTGAAATAGAAGATGCTTTAGATATTTTAATAACATATGGAACTAAAAAAGAGAATATAACTATTTTACATGCAAATACAATGTATCCTACACCTATGGAGGATGTGAATTTAAGGGCCATGAATACAATAGGTAATACTTTTGATTGTAAATATGGATATAGTGATCATACTTTAGGTATTGAAGTTGATATTGCAGCTGTGGCAATTGGTGCTAGTATCATAGAGAAACATTTTACTTTGGATAAAACCATGGAAGGTCCTGATCATAAGGCATCTTTGGAACCAAATGAATTAGTAGCTATGATTAAGGGAATTAGAAATATTGAATTAGCATTGGGTAGTAAAATAAAAAAGCCAAGTAAATCTGAAGTAAAAAATATAGTACCTGTAAGAAAAAGTATTGTTGCAAAAGTTGGTATTAAAAAAGGTGAAGAATTTACATATGAAAACCTCTCAATTAAAAGACCTAGTAATGGTATTTCCCCTATGAGATGGGATGAGATAATAGGAACTATTGCCAGCAAAGATTATGTTGAAGATGAGTTAATCTAATGAATAGACGAAAAATATGTGTAGTTACTGGTACCCGTGCTGAATATGGACTTCTATATTGGCTTATGAAAGAGATAGAAAATGATAAAGAGTTAGAACTTCAACTTATAGTTACGGGTATGCACCTTAGCCCTGAGTTTGGATTGACATATAAAGAGATAGAAAAAGATTTTAAAATAGATAAAAAAATAGAGATGCTTTTATCATCTGATACATCTATAGGGGTTTCAAAATCAATGGGTTTAGCTCAAATATCTTTTGCTGAAACTTATGATGAGCTGAAACCTAATCTTTTAGTAGTTCTTGGAGATAGATATGAGATTTTTTCTGCTGTAAGTGCAGCTATGATATCTAGAATTCCTATAGCTCATCTTCATGGTGGTGAAGCTACAGAGGGACTTATTGATGAATCTATTAGACATAGTATAACGAAAATGAGTCATCTACATTTTACAGCTAATATTGAGTATAAAAATAGAGTTATACAACTTGGAGAACATCCTAGTAGAGTTTTTAATGTTGGTGGATTAGGTATTGATAGTATCAAAAAACTAAAATTACTATCTAAAGATGCATTTGAAAATTCTATTAATTTTAAACTAAATAAAAAAAATATCTTAATTACTTTTCATCCAGTTACTTTAGAAAATTCAACTGCATCTCAACAGTTTCAAAATTTATTAGATGCTATAGATAAACTTAAAGATACAAATATAATATTTACAAAAGCAAATAGCGATACAGATGGTAGAATTATAAACACTATGATAGATAAATATGTAACTAAAAATAATCATAAATCAATCGCTTTTATATCTCTTGGACAACTTAGATATTTAAGTACATTACAATATGTAGATGCCATGGTAGGGAATAGCTCTAGTGGACTATTAGAAGCACCTTCATTTAAAATAGGTACAATAAATATGGGAGATAGACAAAAAGGTAGAATAATGGCTAGTAGTATTATTAATTGTAACACTGATGTTAAATCTATTGAAAATGGATTTAAAAAATTATACTCTAAAGAATTTAATATACAATTAAAAAACACTATAAGTCCTTTTGGTAATGGTGGAGCTAGTCAAAAAATAAAAGATACTTTAAAAGATATAAATCTTAATAGTATTTTAAAAAAATCATTTTATAATTTAAAAGCTAAATGATGAAAATTTTATTTGTAGGAACTATAGAGTTTTCATTAAGAGCTTTAGAAAAGCTTTTATATATTAATGCAAATGTTATTGGGGTATGTACAAAAAATACATCAAACTTCAATAATGATTTTTCTGATTTAACTCCAATTTGTAAAAATAATAATATACCATATATACTTACTGCTGATATAAACTCAAAAAAGACTATTGATTGGATAAAAAATTTAAATCCAGATATTATATTTTGTTTTGGTTGGTCATCTTTAATAAAGAAAGAACTTTTAGATTTAGCACCTATGGGAATAGTTGGCTATCATCCTTCTAAATTACCTTACAATAGAGGTCGTCATCCATTAATTTGGGCGTTAGTTTTAGGACTTAAAAAAAGTGCTTCAACATTTTTTTTTATGGAAGAAGGTGCTGATAATGGAGATATATTATCTCAAAATGAATTTGATATATTATATGAAGATGATGCAAGTTCGCTTTATAAAAAAATTATAGATATAGCAATGCAACAAATAGAAATTTTTGTACCACAACTTCAACAAAATAATTATGTTAAAGTTAAACAAGATCATTCTTTATCAAATATTTGGAGAAAAAGAGCTAAAGAAGATGGTATTATTGATTTTAGAATGAATAGCTATACTATCTATAACTTAGTTAGAGGATTAACTAAACCTTATATGGGTGCAAATATTAAGTATAATGATAAAAATATTATAATATGGAAAGTTGAAGAAGTAAAAGTTGATATGAAAAATATTGAATTTGGAAAAGTTTTAGAGGTTCAAGATAATACAATTTTAATTAAAACTTATGATGGAGCAGTTAGAATTATTGAACATGAATTTAAAATCTTACCAAAAGCTGGAGAATATCTATGAATAAAGTACTAGTAGTAGCAGTTCACCCTGATGATGAAACATTAGGGTGTGGTGGAACACTACTTAAACATAAAGCAAATGGTGATGAAATCAATTGGCTTATTTGTACTGAAACAAATCCTGCAAATGACTTTTATAAAGTAAGAGAAAATGAGATAGAAAAAGTAAATAAATTATATGATTTTGATAGTGTCACAAATCTTAAGCTTAAAGCTATACAAGTAGATGAATATAGTATGAGTGATTTAATAGGTAAACTATCTAAAGTGATAAATAAAATAAAGCCAAATATTATATATTTACCTTTTAAAGGTGATGTACATAGTGACCATAGAAAAATATTTGAAGCAGCTTATAGTTGTACTAAATCATTTAGATATCCTTTTATAAACAAAATATATATGATTGAAACATTAAGTGAAACAGAATTTGCACCAAGTACAAAAGAAGATAGTTTTATACCTAATGTATTTGTAGATATAAGTCAGTTTATGGATAAAAAAATTGAAATAATGAAAGTATTTGATAGTGAAATATCTGAACACCCATTTCCTAGAAGTGAAAGAAATATTAGAGCATTAGGAACCGTAAGAGGTGCTACTTGTGGTATTGAGTATGCTGAGAGTTTTGTATTATTAAAGGAAATAACTTAATAAAGAAAAAATCAGTATAATTAAAGAAATAGTATTGAAAAGCTAGTAGATTAGGATAAAACATGTACACATTAAATAAAAACCAAACTATAAAAGAAGCCTTGAAATCTATAGATAAGGGTGCTATAAGAATAGCTGTTATTATTGATGAATATAATAAGCTTCTTGGTACTATAACTGATGGGGATATCAGAAGGGCTTTATTAAATAATGCCAAGTTAGATACAGCTATTGAAACTATTTATAATAAAAATCCACTAACTGTGTTAAATACCGAAGATGAGCAAAAAATAATAACAAAAGCTATAAAAAATAGTGTTTACCAAATACCAATTGTAGATAAGAATGGATATTTTATAGATATAAAAGATATAGCACATCTTTTACACAAAAGTAAAAAACCAAACAAAGTAATATTGATGGCAGGAGGACTAGGTACTAGACTTAAACCGTTGACAGAAGATAGACCTAAGCCACTACTTCAGGTAGGGTCTAAGCCTATACTTGAAACTATTATTAACAACTTTTCAAAGTGTGGATTTGAAGATATTATTATAAGTGTAAACTATAAATCTGAAATGATAAAAAATTATTTTGGAGATGGTAGTAAATTTGGTGTAAATATCTCATATATTAATGAAGATAAAAGAATGGGTACAGCTGGAGCCTTGTCTTTACTAAATAATAATCCAAATGAAGCATTTTTTGTAATGAATGGTGATCTACTTACTAATATAGATTTTGTTAAGTTGTTGGACTTTCATAGTTTTGGAAATGCAGATGCTACCATGTGTGTAAGAGAATATGACTTTCAAGTACCTTATGGCGTAGTTCAAACTGATGAAGATAAAATTACTGCCATTGTAGAAAAGCCTGTACATAAATTTTTTGTAAATGCAGGAATATATGTTTTATCTCCAAATGTATTAACACAAATTCCAGAAGATGAGTTTTATGATATGCCTACACTGTTTGAAGAGCTAATAAAGGCTGGAAAAAGTACACTTTCTTTCCCTATACATGAGTATTGGCTAGATATAGGTAGGATGAGTGACTTTGAAAAAGCTAATATTGAGTATTCAAAGGTATTTTAAATTAATGATAATAATGGAAGTAACTTGCGAATATAAAAGGAACGCTTAGTATATGTTAAATAATAAAACTTTTTTAGCGATTATTCCAGCTCGTGCTGGTAGTAAAAGGCTTCCAAATAAAAATATACTAGATTTAAATGGTAAACCATTAGTTGCATATACTATAGAAGCAGCGACTCATAGTAAGTATATAGATAAAATTGTTGTAAGCAGTGATAGTGATAATGTATTAAAAATTACAGAATATTACAATGTTGATAGGATTAAAAGACCACAAAAACTTGCTACAGATTCAACTACTACATTTGATGCTATAAAACATGCATTATATGAATATAATCAATATGATTTTATAATTATACTTCAACCAACATCTCCACTTAGAACGTCAAAACATATAGATGAAGCTATAGAACTCCTTTATAAGAAACAAGCAGATGCTATAATAAGTGTATGTGAAGTAGAACATTCACCCCTGTGGAGTAATATACTTCCTGATAATGGAGATATGTCAAACTTTTTATCAAAAGATAGTCACAAAAGAAGTCAAGACTTACAAACATACTACAGATTAAATGGAGCAATATATATTTGTAATACAGTCAAGTACTTAAGTGAACAAACAGCTTTCCTTGAAAACAACATATTTAGTTATATAATGCCACAAGATGCTTCTGTGGATATAGATACAAATTTAGATTTTACTTTGGCTAGTATTATTCAAAAAAGGATTCTTAAATCATGCCAAATATAGAACAAAACTGCATAGATCGATATAATACAAATATGGCTTATATTAAAAAAATAGATTTGGACTTATTTAATAAAATTATTTTATTAAATACAGCTATAGAGGAAAAGTTATATCAGGAAAGATATGCTTTAGAGTATATTGAAAAATCTTTTAATATTAGGGTTTTAAGTGATAATACCTATCTTTATAATAATATAAATATAGATGCAAAAAATAAATTATATGAAATAGAAAATAAACCAAAATCTTTTTCAGGAATAAAGAATATTGATATTCCTCATAAATATGTAGTACCAGATGACATATCAAAAGGGGTATTAGAATCATTTTATCCATTTATTGAATATGTAGAAAAGTATACTAAAGAAAAAAAAATTAATAATTTAAATAAATTTATTTTTTTTGGATGTGGTTTATCTAATCATATTGAATTATTTATTAAAACTTATACTCCTAAAATAGTTATGGTTGAAGAAAATGATTTAGAGATTTTTAGACTATCTTTATTTGTAACAGATTATGAGAGTTTATCCCATAATACTGATTTTATTTTTTCAATTATGAGTAATAGCATGGAAGGTAAACAATATATGAATAAATTTATGGATGAGTTTAGTTTTTATAATTATTCTATAGGTTTTGATACTTTGAATGAGGCAAATATGATGAATATTAATAAGTATTTAAATTATATTGCAACAAGTGATAATGCAGATTTTCCAGTATCAGGATTACTATTTTCTTTACAAAGACATGTAAATTTAATAAATAATGATAATAGTAAATTTATAAATTTTAAACAAAATGCCACCGTATTATATGATTTACCAACACTTGTGCTTGCTCCTGGACCATCTTTATCTAAACATATTGATTGGCTTTTGCTAAATCAGAATAAATTTTTTATTATTGCACTGGGTGCAGCAGTTAAAACTTTATATAAGTTTGGTATAAAAGCAGATGCTATTATAAATGTAGATCCTAATATAATTATATTAAATCAATTTGAAGGAGTTTCAAGTGAATATTTACAAGATACTATATTTATTGCTTCTACAAATACAGTAAAAGAAGTTTTAAGTTTATTTAATCAAGATAATATTTTATATGTACAAGTATTTTATGATTTAATTAATCAACCATTTTTTGCTGGTAAATCAGTTGGTGATGCACTAATGAATATTTTATTATTATTAGAATTTCGTAATATTTACTTGCTTGGTACAGATTTGGCCATAGATCAGTTAACTGGAGCATCACATAGTAAAGATCATATACATTATAAAGAGCATGCAGTTTTAGAGTCATATGAATTGAAGAATGCTAAATTTAATAGCGAAGATCTTATAGAGGTTAGTGGTAACTTTCAAGATAAGGTATTAACTACTAGATTTTTTAATAGTGTCAAAGAGTTGTATGAGAATCATATCATGATTAATTCTACTAAAAGTACTACTATATATAATTTATCTGATGGTGCATTTATAGAAGGTACTGTACCATTAAATATAGATTTATTAAAATTAATTCAAGTCCTTGACAAAAGAAGTATAATAAAAAAAATTATAAATACTTTAACTTTAAAAGAATTAGATTTAGGTAAACAGAAATTTACAAATGTTACTACACTTAATATTTTACTAAAGGATTTAAATAGTAAAAAAATGCATATATCGGATAGTTTTAATAATATTATGGATACAAAACTGAATATTAGTATACAAATTAAACAGATGGCAAAAGAGTATAAAATAGATCAGCTTCTATTTGAATTAATTTTATCTTTTGAAAAACTAACTGATCCATACTTTTTCAAGTTTATTTCTTTGAAAGAGAATAGAAAAGATATTAGTAATCTACAATACTTGATGAATATATGGATAGAATTACTAATTAAAATAATATCAAAATATATGAATATTATGAATCAATTAATAATCAAGTAGAGCATTAATTAGCTCTACTTTCTATACTTAGTCACTGTAAAAGTTTAAGTATATTTTCTAAAGAAATATTTGGTGTTCTAAAGAGTTCTTTCAATTATTACCTACTGTAATAATTTTAATACGTTTTGTTGGATGCTGTTAGCTTGACTCATCGCATATGTACCCGCTTGAGCGATAATGTTTTGCTTGTTGAAGTTCGCAGATTCAGCAGCATAATCAACATCTCTAATGATAGACTCAGCAGCCTTAATATTTGTCTGAGTAGTCATCATATTTCTAATAGCAGATTCAACTTGATTTTGACCAGAACCGAATTCAGATCTAACCTTATTTAAGTTTGTTAATGCTTTATCAATAGTATCCATAGACCCGTTAGCTAGAGTAGCTGTAAATGTTACCCCCGTCTCAAAACCAGCTTTTAAACTAGCCAAAGCTGCACCACTTGTACCATTTGACGAACTTGCTATAGAGCCTGTAGTTGCTGCATGTGATGTACTTACACTTACCGTCTCCGCAGCTGCTTCACCAATTTGGAATGTAAAATCAGATCCATCTAGTAGTGCTTGACTATTATAGTTTGTAGTAGTAGAAATATTATCAAACTGTGTTAATAATGCTTTAATTTCTTTTCCAATTGCAGTTCTACCATCTTCAGATGTAGTAGATGTCGCTGCTTGAAGTAATTTAGTTTTTACCATATCTAAAATGTTAGATTGCTCACCCATTGCTTTATCCGCAATCTGAATGAATGAGTTAGCAGAGTTTGCATTTGAAATACCTTGTGCAATACCTGAAGCCTGAGTTCTAAGTTTATCAGCAATTGCCATACCAGAAGCATCATCCGAAGCTTTGTTAATTCTAAGACCTGAAGAAAGTTTTTCTAGTGAAGTACCTAGGTTCTTATTTGTGTTTATAGAAGATTCTTGAGCAACCATGCTCGCTACATTTGTATTAATTCTCATAATTTATCCTTTTTATATAAATCTATCTTGAGAGGATAGATGGATCACTAATAGTCAAAATTGACTACAACGGAATACATTCTCAGGTAAGTGAGCATAAGAGTCAAAGCTCTTTTGGAATCAATTGATCCCTAATTAGAATAAAAGTATGACATAGGTTTTTTTAAAATTAGCTTAAATTAATTAAAAATCTAGCTAAAGTGTATATGGTCAAGTATATTTGACATAAATGTATTAAATTGATATAATATCAAGTATATTTTATAAGGATAGCTATTGTTATGGATTTTAAAGAGTTTGGTAAGTCTATTGCACAATTAAGAAAAGAAAAAAAAATTTCTCAAAAAGAGTTATCTGATCATTTATCTATTTCAAGAGCTACGATTAGTAGTCTTGAAAATGGCAGAGGTGTAGATATAGGGCTTCGAAAAATATTAAAAATATTAGACTATTTGGATCTGGAGATATCTATAAAAGAAAAATCAAAATTTCCAGTATTTGAGGATTTGTTAAGTGAAAGATAGCTTAAATATAAAAATAAATGGTCTTAAATCTGGAAGTATAACACTTGAAAATGATGAGTATATATATCATTATACTACAGACAATAAAGATGATTTTATATCATTAACAATGCCAATAAGAACAAAAGACTATATTCATAATATGCTTCACCCTATATTTGAAATGCATCTACCTGAAGGCTATCTATTATCAATTATAAAAAAACACTTTTCAAAAATAGTAACGACAAATGATTTTGGTTTATTAAAATTAATGTCACCTTTCATAAAAGGTAGGATTAGTTATGAGTCTAAAAAAGACAATTTTATTGAGCCTTTATCTTTAGATGATTTACTATATCCAAAAAGTGATATGTTATTTGATGAATTAGTTCATCGTTTTGCTTTTAGTTCAGCTTTAAGTGGTGTCCAGCCTAAAGTCCTAGCAAGTGTTGAAAATAAGGCAACATTGAAATATGATGACTATATAATAAAGTCTTGGGGTGAAGATTATCAAGAGTTAGCACTAAATGAATACTTTTGTATGAAAGTTGTTCAGGAAGCAGGTGTTTTGGTTCCTGAATTTTTTATTTCAAAGGATGATAAACTTTTTATTATGAAGAGATTTGATATTTTGGATGATGGGAAAGTATTAGGCTTTGAAGATATGTGTGTATTACAAGCTAAACAAAGAGATGATAAATATGATGGAAGTTATGAGAAAATTTCTAAAACTATAAAGTTATTTGTAAGTAAGGAATCTAAAAAAGATTCATTAAAAGATTTTTATAAAATGATTGTCATCAATAATCTACTTCAAAATGGTGATGCCCATTTAAAGAACTTTGGACTACTTTATGATGGAATAGATAATATTAAATTAGCTCCAGCATACGATATAGTGTGTACAACAGTATATATTAAAAATGATATTCCGGCATTAAACTTACTGGGTAGTAAAAAATGGTGGGATAAAAAATTTTTAATTCGTTTTGGAAAAGAGAGTTGTGACCTTAGTCAAAAAGAAGCAGAAAATTGTTATGATGAATGCATAGTAGCTATAAGAGAAGTATCTACTACAATAAAGACAAAACAACAATCAGTAAGTAAAGAAAAATATGAATTTTTAGAAAAACTTTTGTGTGTATTTCAAAGAGCAGAGGAAAATTTAATTAATTCGCTATTTTAGTTTAATGTTAGCTTAAATAAAATAGTGTTACAATCTTTAAATTAAAAATTTGAAAGGTGATATGATGGATATTAGATCAGATATGATAGTCCAGCTTAAGTCTGCTAGAGTTCAACTAGAAAAAGTATCAGAAGAGTTAGCTAGTGGTGTACAATCAGAATATACCACAGCAGACTACAAAAAGAAGTTACAGTTAGAAGATCAAGTATCAAAATATACATATATAAATGAAAACCTAAATCTAATAAAATCACAAAATATATCATCAGATACAGCTATGTCTGAGATAAAAGATATTGTCTCAGCAATAAATGCAAAAGTAATAGCAGCTGGTACAGATACAGTAAGTGATGAGGGTAGAGATATTATAGTAAGAGATATTAAGTCTTATAAAGATTCTATTATAGATCAACTTAATAGTGAAGTGATGTTTACAAAGTTATTTGCTGGAGATAATAAAAGTCAAACTCCATTTAGCTATACAAAAGATGCAAATGGTAACTATACAGATATAGTTTACGAAGGTTCTATAGATAAATTTGCACAAAGAATTGATACAGCTACTACAAAAGAGCAAGGTGTTACAGGGCTTAATGTCATGGGTGGATTAGTAGATAGTGATGGTGTATTAAAATACAATGAACTAGGACAAGAAGTAGATGCTAATGGTGATCTTGTGATAGATGCTACTACTGGAGAGATTCAAGTATTAGATATAAATAATCAGCCAGAAGACTTAACTCTAAAAGTGATATATGAGATTGATCAGGCTATTGAAGCTATAGATAACAATGAAATTATAGCAAATACAGATGGTAGATCTATAGGTGGTATGAGCGAGAGAATAGGTACCGAAGTTTACGATAAGATAAATTTGCAACATGCATATCTTGGTAGTAGCAATGAAGTGTTTATTAAGCTATTTGATCAAAATAGTGTAAAGTTACTTGATCTAAAAGTTACAGATGCTCAATTAAATGAAGTAGATATTACAGAAGCTACATTGAGATTGCAGCAGATTGAGCTTATGTATCAGTCAATGTTTAGTACATTAAGACAAATCAATGAGATAGAGGAAAACTTAATTAATTCGCTATTTTAGATTTTCATCTCTTTTAATCGTAAGTAGTTTTTTTATATCTAGTGATACTTTCCATAGACCATTTGTTTTTTGAGTACTAGCTAGGCTATCATATCTTAACGATAGTCTTTTAACGCCTTCTTGTTTAGTTAAAAAAATCGTTAGGTGTTGTTTTGTAAGCTTGATAGACTCAATATGATTAGCACCAACTAAACTGATAATATTTTCTGACTCATTTAATATAGCTCGGCTAAGTTTTCTAGCTTCAATTTTATTTTTATCTATTGTCTCAAGCTTCTTTTCAAAGGCTATATTATCTTCTTCAGTTTTATTTACAATATGAAAGTAAAAATAAGAAAACATACCAAGTATAATAAGAACTGCTATTGATAGTCTTAATATCTTTTCGGATGATTGTTCTCTTTGTACTTTTATGATCATAGTATTTTTACAATCCTATTTTATTACAAAGTTTACATAAAATAATTTTTTTACACCATCTTTGACTGTAGAGTCTTCATTGTCTTCATTTATATCCTCGTTTAAAATATCATTTATAGATAATAGTAGCTCCTCTTTTAAGACCTCTTTCCCCCCTAGTGTTCTTAACTCTTCAGCTGTTTTTGTACTAATAATATTAATCACACTATCTAAGATTTCAGCATTATTTGAGATAGCTCTCTCTTCAATACCCTCTTCTGAACTTTTGATAGTAAATGCAAGTTTCATTAAAGCATTTCGACCATTGTTTTTTGTAATATTTAAAACAATATTTTCAAACTTTGCTGGATATAGTTTAGTTAGCTCTTCAGGTGAGTCTTTTTTTTCATCTTCTTGCTTTGAATCTGTTTGTACTATAGCATCATTTTTAATTAATTGATCTAGCATTCCCTGTGAGTATAGATAATAACCACCACCTCCAATAGCACCTAAAAGCAATACAATAACTACGGCTAGTGTAATAATTAAGCCTTTACCACCTTTTGGTTTTGCAGCTACTTCCTGTTCTTCCTGTTCTTCCTGTTCTTCCTGTTCTTCTGCCATTTAATTATTCCTTATTTTGTTTTTTATTAGTATTGATTGGTTTTTTACCATTTAACATAAGTTGTGTAAGTAAAGATTGATTTTTTGGGTCCATCTTTTCTAAAATACTTACAGCTTGTGTTGATTTTAATTTGATTAATATCTCATATACCTTTTGTATTTTATGTTCGGATATCATTTGTGTAAATACTTTTGCTATATTTTTCACTTTCATTGTATTATATATCTTGATATTTTTTGATACGATCTCCATCTTAATCTCTTTTAATATGTTTTTATCGCTATCTAAAAGCTTTTGAATATTTTTTTCTTTTTTCTTTATTAAAATTTCTTTAATCTCAATTGTATTAACTTTTTTGCGTAAATTTTCCTCTTGAGTTTTATAATACTCTTCAAATTCTGCTTTGAGTACTGCTAGTTCTTTACGCTTTTCTTCAATAGTAGCTTCTTCATATGCATCAGATGCAAATAAGGATACACTAAAAAATATGATAAATAAATTTAGTAGTATTTTCATATACTAAACCACTTCTAAGGTAATTTTTATTTTTTTATTTTTTGTTAAAAGTTGTTCAAATGCATCGACTAAATTTGTAACTTCATCTTGAGTATAACTTTTATTGATAGGTGCTATTATAGGATCCTCCATAGTTTCTAAACCCTTTAAGGCATCCATAATATCTTGTTCATTTAAAGTATCAATAGCATCAAAATTAAGATCTTCAGTATTTTCTTCTACCTCTAATGGTTCGTATAGTTCTGACACATTTTTTTCAATATCTTCTTCTTCAGTAGTTTCCAGATTAGTTTTTTCTTTTGGAAGTTCTTCTAGTTCTTGAATAGATTTATTATCGATATGCTCTAAAATTTTTGTAGTAGCTTCTTGTAGGCTATCCACTTCTAGAATTGAATTTGTAAGACCTTCAATATCTTTTTCTTCGATAAGAAATTTCTTTTTAGAAAAAAAGGAAAATAGTGATTTTTTTCTATTTTCTTTTGATATTATTTCATCATCGATGAGGAATATATCATCATCAGATTTATTTTTAATAGCATCTAATAATTCTTGTGCTTCTTCAATGATTTTGATTTCACCATCAAGATATATAGAGACGTCTTTTTTTTCAAGTTCATCATAAATATCACTAGCATATTTTGACGTACCAAAAATATAAATATTCACAAGCTTCCTTTTTCAAATATACTTATTATATCAAAATAAATTTAAATTTATTAACATTATGGTAAAATAGTCTTAATATGAAAAAGAAACTATTGATTTATACTATTATGATGTCATTATTATTTGGTGGATGTGTTGCCCAAAAGCTTGAACCAAAGATACACTTTGATGAGCCAAAAAAGATAGAAAAAGAGACATATATTCAAAATAAGAAGCCTGCTACTACAAATAATGGTTCTTTATTTCGTATGGATAATGATCTGTATTCTTCAAATAGTAAAAGCCTTGATATTGGTGATATAATTCAAGTAGATATAAGTGAAAGCTTAAAGTCAGATTCTATAGGTGAAAGAAAAGCAGATAAGACTAATGATACAGATCTTGGTGGAGGAGTTGTTACTCCTGTGACTGGTACATTTAATGGAGTGCAAAGACTAGCAAATAAAGTTAATAGTAGTGTGGGATTAGGAATTACAACAAATTCTGCTAATAGTTTTGCTGGTAAAACGAGTGCAAAGCATGATGAAAAATTTACAGCAATTATTTCAGCAATAATCCAAGATAAACTACCAAATGGAAACTATGTAGTGTATGGAACAAAAGAGATTTTGATAGATGGACAATTGCAAATCATTAAGTTATCTGGAATTGTAAGACCATACGATATAAAACTTCCTGATAATACAGTTCAATCATCAAAATTAGCTAATGCAAAGATTATGTATAAAAAACAAGGGGTAGAACATGATTCTATGGTAAAACCTTGGGGTACAAGTATTATAGAAAATGTTTGGCCGTTTTAAAAGTATATTTTCTCGTGACCTTTTTATGGTTGCGATATTATTATGTGTATTAGTTATTATTATTGTACCGCTTCCAAAAGCAGTACTAGACTTTTTCTTGACAATATCATTAACATTTTCAATGTTAGTATTATTAATTGCAATATATATTCAAAAGCCATCTGATCTTACTACCTTTCCAACATTAATATTGGTCTTAGCACTACTAAGATTATCCTTAAATGTAGCTACAACCAGATCAATTTTAGCAGAAGGTCATAATGGACCTGAAGCTGTAAGTTCAATTATCGCTTCATTCGGTGACTTTGTTGTTGGTGGAAATCTTATTATAGGTATGGTTGTTTTTATTATACTTGTATTGATTAATTTTATGGTTATCACCAAAGGTGCTGGAAGAGTTGCAGAAGTTAGTGCTAGATTCTCTTTAGATTCACTACCTGGTAAACAAATGGCAATTGATGCAGACTTAAATGCTGGATTTATTACGGATGAAGAAGCGCGAAAGCAAAGAGATTCGGTGATTTCTGAAGCAAACTTTTATGGGGCGATGGATGGATCATCTAAGTTTGTAAAGGGTGATGCAATTGCTGGTATTATTATTACGATGGTTAATATTGTTGCTGGTTTATTGATAGGTATCTTTCATTATGATTTGGATGCAGCTACAAGTGCAGAAATATATACAATTTTAACCATAGGTGATGGATTAGTTGCTCAAATGCCTGCTTTAGTATTATCAACTGCAACAGCTATTATTATTACTAGGTCAAGTCGAGATGATGAAAACTTTGCAGTTCAATCTGTAAATCAATTAATAGGGGAATATAAAGCATTAGCTATTGTAGGAATAATTGTAATTATGTTTGGTTTTTTACCAGGCTTTCCTACAGGAATATTACTTGTGATCGGTACTATACTAGTGTTCCTTGGATATATATTTTATAAAATTGATAATGAAGAATATAATGCCTTAACAAAATTTTTCAAACCTGCTGATACGAATGCTAAGAAAGAAGATCCGATGATATCACAGCCTGTATCAAATGCTCCAACTGAAGAGGAACAGCTTGATTCTATTATGAAAATGGATATTTTAGAGCTGAAACTAGGTTATCAATTATTAGAACTAATTAGAGATAATACTGAGCTTTTAGATAAGATTAAAGGTATTAGAAAAACAATAGCTAGTGAATTTGGCTTTATATTACCACCTATTAGAATAAAAGATGATATAAATTTAAATGCGAATGAATATCAAATATTTATGAAAAGAATACCTATTGGTACAGGGACAATACAGATACATAAATTACTAGCAATGGGTGGTCTTGCGTCTTCTAATATTGCTGGAGAAAAGATTAAAGAACCAATTTTTGGTCTAGATGCAGTATGGATAGATATTGCTAGTAAAGATGATGCTGTAATGCAAGGATTTACTGTAGTAGACCCTGCAACTATAATATCAACACATATTAATGAATTGATTAAAAATTCTATAGAAGAGATTATTACTAGACAAGATATAGTAGAAATTATAGATAAACTCAAAGAAGACTTTCCTACAGTTGTGGAGGATTTATTGAAAAATACATCTTATGGTGTGATATTAGGTGTAAGTAGATCTTTATTAAGTGAAAAAATACCAATTATAGATATGTTGACAATCATTGAAACAATTTCTGATATAAGTGAATATACAAAAAATATTGAGATTATTACAGAGCATGTTAGAGCAAAACTATATCGATTAATTACTCAAAAATATAAAAACAGTGATAATACATTGAAAGTTGTGACACTAAAACCACATACTGAGCAAGAGTTTATATCTAAACTTAATGAAGAGAATGGTGTAACACAAATCCTACTTACTATAGAGCAAATTAATAAATTTGTAGAGCAAACAAATAATATTAAAGCTGATTTGGCTGCAAAAAATATAGAGCAAGCTATATTGGTAGTAGATCCTAATCTTCGGAAAAGACTATCAGAAATTTATAATAAATTTGGGATTGATATGCCTGTATTATCACATGCAGAATTAGACTCTAGTGCTAACTTTAGCATTGAAGCTTCTATTGATATATAATTTATTAAATACAATTACTAATTTTAAGCAAAACTTAACTATCATATAGTAATAAATTCTTTATTTGGAGGATACTATGGATACAGGTTTAAGTATTTTAAGTCAAGCTATGACGAGACAGTTACATACTACAGATGTCATTGCTAATAATATAGCTAATAGTAATACCACTGGATATAAACAGATGGGCATATCTACATACTCAAGCTTTGCAGATGAACTATCTAAAAATATCCAAGCTGATATCGCTGCAAAAGAAACTACACTTCATAGTACTATTCCTCAAATCAGTAAGTCATATATTGATGCAAATGCTGGTGCTATACAAATTACTAATAATCAATATGATTTTGCATTAAAAGATCCAAATATGATGTTTGCGATACAATTGGAAAATGATAAGATAGGTTATACTAGAGATGGTAGTTTTAAAATACTTGATAATATGCTAACTACTGGAGATGGTAAATTAGTATTAAGTACAGATGGTGGACCAATAGAAGTTGAAGAGGGGCAAGTACCTAATCTGGGTGTAGTGAATATAGATTTTAAAGATATCAAGCCTTTTGGTGATAATACTTATATTACTAAAAGTGAAGAGCTTATGCCATTTGTTGATAGGGCAGAGGATTATATAATGCAAGGGTCACTAGAAAGTAGTAATACAAATATTGTGAAGGCAATGACAGATTTAATAACTGCACATAGAGAATATGAGTATATGAGTAAACTAATGAAAGATATTGATGAGATTAATTCAAAAGCAGCATCTGAAGTTGGAAATGTAAAAGGATAATATATGGAAGCAAGTAATATTACTCAAACACTCGGTAAATATCTTTCATATTATGCTGACAAATCTAAGGTAATTGCATCTAATGTTGCTAATTTAGATACTCCTGGTTATAAAACAAAGGACTTATCAAAGTTTGAAGACTTAATGCAGTCTAAACAAGAAACAAAAACAGTTTCAAATTTACAAGTAGCTACTACAAATAAAGCACATATGCAGTCTAAAGTCAATACATCATTGCCAAGTCAAGCATATTCAAAAGTTGCAGTAGCAAACTTGCAAGAAGACTCGACAGGTAACAATGTAGATATAGATAAGCAGATGGCATTACATGCTCAAAATAATATTATCTTTAATGCAACAAAGGCAGCTTTTAAGAAAGATAGTATGTTAATGAAATCAGTAATTGATTCTTCGACAAAGTTAAATTAATATGACAAAAGCTAATGAAACTATATATGCAATGCAATCTACAAAAATTCAAGAATTATTTGTATTAACTGGTTTTATAGCTACTATTATATTTTTTATTCTTAATACAGATAAATTTAGTACTATAGAGATATTAACAGGATCTTTTTTCTCTTTGGTGCTACTACAGTCTATATATTATGTGATGTTAGGTTTTGTTACGATCCAAACTAATATAGATATAGTTAATGATGATATTCAACTTCAAAATTCAATTGATAGGATTGATGCTGCACTTAATGAGTTGGCATCGCAAAGTACAACTAATAATGTATAGTTTATTAAAAAAGGATATATATGAAACTTGGTGAGATATTAAATGGTAATTTATCAACTTCTGCAGTAAATCAATTATTTGAAAGTGCTCCTAAGACTGCATCTAATAGTGATTTTTCAAAGACTTTAACAAAAGCTATTGATGAAGTTAACTCAGTTCAAGAAACTGGATATAAAGCTATGAACGATATTGCTACAGGTGAAGTAAAAAATTTACAAGAAGCTGTAGTACAAATTGAAAAAGCAGAACTAAATTTAAAGCTGGCTTTAGAAATTAAAAATAAGACATTATCTGCATATAAAGAAGTAATGAGAATGCAAATCTAAGTATAGGGGTAAAATATGGGAATGTTTGATGGATATGAAATAAGTGGCCAAGCCATGAGTGCACAACGTACAAAAATAAATACTATTAGTTCTAATATTGCTAATGCTAAGACAACAATGACACCAGATGGTGGACCATATCAAAAGAAAGAAGTAATATTTGAAGAGGTGCTTAATTCCATTGAAAGTAAGGACTCATTATCTACTTCAGATAATCAGTTTTCATCTGTGAGAGTTAAAGATATTGTCAATTCAGGCAAAGAACCTATCTATAAATATGAACCTAATCATCCTCATGCAAATAAAGATGGATATGTAGCTTATCCAAATATCAATGAGGTTGAGGAGATGACTAATATGATGGAAGCTATGAGAGCATATCAAGCTAATGTAACTGTATTCCAAGGTCAGAAAACTATAGATAATTCGACAATAGACCTTTTAAAATAAGATAACATATGATTACAATTAAGCAAATTACATCTTCAAATATAGATACTGAAAATGAATCTATAGAAGGTAGCTCTACTACTAGTCAAACAAAAACTTCTAGTTCTTTATTTGACAATATGATGGAAAGTTTAAATGTAAAAATTCAAGATAGTGATGATAATCTTACAAAACAGTTGAATAAGGACATAGCAATATCTACAATTCAACATAATACTCAAGAGCTATCTGAAAGTATAAAATCTCAATCGATTCCAATTTCTAAAGTAGTTGTTGATAATATTCAAAAT
>CAZWLA010000005.1:22621-42664 GCA_964633845.1 uncultured Arcobacteraceae bacterium
TATAAAATCTCAATCGATTCCAATTTCTAAAGTAGTTGTTGATAATATTCAAAATACAGTAGAATCTGTAATCCCTGTAAAAGAACAATCACAAATAAAAGTACAACAACAAAATGATATACAAGTTAGTGATGATATAGTAGATGAAACACCTGAAAATATAAAATCTCAATCGATTCCAATTTCTAAAGTAGTTGTTGATAATATTCAAAATACAGTAGAATCTGTAATCCCTGTAAAAGAACAATCACAAATAAAAGTACAACAACAAAATGATATACAAGTTAGTGATGATATAGTAGATGAAACACCTGAAAATATAAAATCTCAATCGATTCCAATTTCTAAAGTAGTTGTTGATAATATTCAAAATACAGTAGAATCTGTAATCCCTGTAAAAGAACAATCACAAATAAAAGTACAACAACAAAATGATATACAAGTTAGTGATGATATAGTAGATGAAACACCTGAAAATATAAAATCTCAATCGATTCCAATTTCTAAAGTAGTTGTTGATAATATTCAAAATACAGTAGAATCTGTAATCCCTGTAAAAGAACAATCACAGATAAAAGTACAAAATGATATATCAGTTGGTGATGAAGATACACCAATAGTATTCAATAAGCCTACACAAATTGATAAGTTAAAATTTATTAAGAATAATAAAGATTTAATTACAGAGAATAAAAGTGTAGAATCGATTCAAAAAGTATCTAAAGATTTAGACTTAAATTTACAAAAAATAACTAAACAAGATATCCCTGCCAAAAGTATTCAAATAAAAGCACCTATAATACAGCAGTCTAATGCAGATATTGCTTATAATATTATTAAGTTAAGTAAAGTAGATCAAGTATCTAATGTTCATTCAGAGTCTAAGGTACCTTTGGAATCTATATTAAATGAACCAACTCTGCAAACACAACTAAAAGATAAAATATTTGATTCAAAAATAAAAGTACAAAGCTTTATTTCTGATATAGCTAGAAAGATGGCTGAAAATTATAAGCCACCAATTACAACACTTAAAATATCTCTAAATCCAAAAGAGCTAGGGGGTATTGATATTGTATTAAAAAGTAGTAAAAATACATTAAATATTTCATTTCAAGCTGCCCCTGCAACAATGGAAATACTTACTCAAAATCAAACAGATTTAAGAGCATCACTTGCAAAACAATTTTCACAAGAACAGGCGTTTAATTTTACATTTTCAGAGCATAATAAAAATAAAGATCAGCAAGCATTTCAAGAGGTGATATATTCTAAGGATGACGATGAAGATGAGAGTATAGTAGCTAGTAATATAGTACACGATTCATTGTATCTTTAATGATATAGTAGGATAAATAAAATGGATGACTTTATAGCGTTATTAGATGTTGCAACACTTTATCCATTTTTACTGTTATTAGCTAGAATATTTGCATTTATGGCATTTATGCCAATATTTGGACATATGTCTATACCAGTAAAAATGAAAGTAGCATTTTCATTCTATTTAGCTATTTTTTTATTTCCTATAATACCTATACAGTTAACATTTAGTGAAAATCAATTTATTATAGCATTGATAGGTGAAATTACTTTAGGCTTTGCTGCATCTGTTTTAATGCATATAGTTTTTGCTTCTGTAAAAATTGCGGGTGAATTTATATCTTATTCTGCTGCAATATCTATGGCACAGATGTTTGATCCAGCCACTCGTACACAGTCAACTCTTGTCAGTAGATTTTTTGACTTTATTGTAATTGTGGTATTCTTTGCAACAGGTATGCATGAAATTATGATTATGGGAGTTGCAAAAAGTTTTGAATCTATACAGTTAGGTACATTTTTATTGTATGAATATGAAGGTATTAGGATGGTTACTGAAGAATTAACAAGGATGATGCTTTTTGCTTTTTCTATATCTTTACCTATATTCTTTATATCAATGACTATGGATATATTTTTTGGTTATGCAACACGAAGTATGCCACAATTTTCGGTATTTGTTGTTACATTTCAATTGAAATTTATATTAATCTTTTTTGCATTAACTTATATTATATCTATTTTTGTAGAGAAGTTTAAAGACTATTTTCTAAGTAAAATGTTTATGTGAGTTGTAAATGGCAGACGATCAAGAAAAAACCGAAGAACCCACCCCTAAAAAAATAGATGATGCTAGAAATGAAGGTAATGTAGCAAAATCAACAGAAGTAGTTGGGGCTGCAGTACTATTATTTGGATCTATATACTTGTTGTTTTTTTCAAATACCATGTTTATATCTTTGGAAAATATGATAGTGTTTGTTTGGAATATAATATCTGATGGCTTTCATATTGATGAGTTATCAGAGATATCAATGTCTGTAGTTTATATATTTTTATATTCAATTATGCCTATAATACTATTAGTATTTGTTCTTGCAATATTTGGTAATTTAGTACAGTTTGGTTTTTTGATTACCCCTATTAAATTAAAATTTGATAAAATTGATCCTATTAAAGGCTTTGGTAATGTATTTTCTATGAAAAAACTGGTTGAGCTTTTAAAACTAACAATTAAAATTACGATAGTAATTATTGTTATGATTTTTCTTTTTTATATATCTTTAGAAGAAATTATACTTATGTCTCAAATAGCATTTCATGACTCACTAGAGAGTATAAAAGTACTTTTAATGATATTTTTAGGTACAATATTATTTATAATTATTGTATTTGCTATCATTGATTTTGTATTTGTTAAGTATCATCATACAAAAAGTTTGAAGATGTCTATTCAAGAGATTAAGGATGAGTTTAAAAATATTGAGGGTGATCCTCATGTAAAGGCTAGAATTAAGCAGATACAATTTAATATGAGTAAAAAGAGAGCTATGGCAGAAGTTCCCAAAGCTGATGTAGTGATTACAAACCCTACTCACTACGCAGTTGCGTTGCAGTACGATAAACAAAAAAATATGGCTCCAGTTGTTGTAGCAAAAGGTATTGATGTCTTAGCTCATCAAATTAAAAAGATTGCAATAGAGCATGATGTACCAATTGTTGAAAACCCTGCATTAGCAAGATCACTATATAATCAGGTTGATCTAGACCAAATGATTTCTGAAAGCTTTTATAAAGCTATAGCAGAAGTATTTACATATGTATATGAACTAAAAGGTAAAAAATGATAAAAGCTATATATTTATATTTAATACTTGCAGTAGTATCTTTGGGATCATCTGAGTATTTATATGATTATATGGACCATACTGGGAAACAACTTTCCGTTAAAGATAAACGACAATTTTTCCAACAATATGCATCTCTTAATAATATAGAGGAATCTATAGTATTAGGTAAGTATAATAAGGCTATAGAAGATGCGCAACAATTATCAAAAAATGCTACTAATAAATTAATTCAATCTAAGGCTACAATATTATTGTATAGGTCAATATTGCAGCAAAATAAGCTAAAAGATATCATTATCAATAGTAAAAAGTTATATAAGGCGATTACTACTTATATGATTGCAGAACCAGATTTAGCTGAAGGCTATATGCTATATATAGATTATTTAATTAGATTAAAAAAATTTGATAAAGCAAAACATTATGCAACTAAGATGATAAATACAGATGATTATCCTTTATATAAAGAGTATGGGATGATTCATTTATCTAAAATATATACCGCTCAAGAAAAGTTATCTCAAGCTCAATTTGTATTAAATAAAGTTTTAAAAAATACTGATAGTATTAAAATTGCATCTGTAGCAGCAGGGATACAATTTGATATATATATTAAACAAAAAAAAATTGAGCAAGCAAAAAAGATGATAAGCAATATTCTAAAATACAATATTGAATTTTTTATTGCAAATCCAGATACAGCAAATACAAAATTAAATACCTTAATGAAATATCAAATGTATGATGCTGTGATAGAGATAGGGGAAACTCTGATAAAAAGATCACAAAATGAAAAATTAAAGCCAGAATATATGTACAAAGTTGCTACAGCTCAATTGCTGACTTTGGATCTTGTAAATGCAAAAGAGAACTTTATAAATATTATCCATAAGTATAAATTAAATAAATATGCCAAAAAGGCAAAAGTAGGGCTTGATGAAATATTATTGAGGGAAGGGAAGCTAAAAGCAGAATCATTACTTGTGCGATATAAAGATTCACCTATTATGCAACAAAAGATATTGCTGAATGAATTGATAAACTTGCAAAAAGATGGAAAATATAAATTAATATTATCACAACAAAAAGCATATAGAATTATTACACCAAGTATTGTTAAGGCATATGGATATAAAGATATGGATACTATTTTAGAGGATGTTATGCAGTCTTTAGCTAAGCAATATTTAAAAAATGGTGAATGTATAGAATTAACCTCTTTTCTAAGAGATAATAATGATATCTTTTCTAAAATAATAAAATGGAATGATTTAGATAAAGAGCTTTTAAATTGTTTTGCACAAACTGGCTATAAAGAAGGTTTTACATATCTTAATGATAAATATAAATCATCACAAGATGAAGAGATATTATATCTACTAGAAAAAAGTGCAATAGAAATAAAAGAATATATGGAGGCTTTAAAAATTTCATTTCGACTTGAATCTTTAGGATCAAAGGAGATAAGACAAAAAGAGATTATTGATAGATTTATTATAATTAATAATATGGATATTCTAAAAGCTAAAGATGATTTTTTTAATTATATTTCAAACAATAGATGGCTTATAGATAATACAGAAGATTTAAGGTTGATTGATATTTTGTACCAATACTACCAATTTCTTGAAAAGACAAACTCTTTATATAGTATAGATATCTTAGAAAAGTTATATAATATACAGCATCAGATGCAAATATATGTTTATAGTCCATTTGTTGATATTGAGTTGGCAACGTATTATTATGAGATAAAAGATTATAAAAAGTCAAAGTCTATATTAGAAAAAGTTATTTTAAGGCCCCTAACAAAAGTAAAAAAAGTACATAGATATTATTATTTATTAGCAAAAACCTATAATAAACTCAATATGCCAATAGAATATATACAGAGTATAGATACTTGTATAAAATCTAAAGGTGATAGTATGTGGAAACAGTTATGTAAAAAGGTTGATAAATTAAATGCAAAACGATAGACTCGATTTATTATTAGATAATTTAATCCAAAAAGATACAAATATAAATTTTGGTCGAATTATTAATATTAATGCTACTACTATTATTGCAACAGGACTGGATGCTGCGGTAGGAGATATTGTCCAAATAGTATCACAACAACATGATCATGATGTATTGGGAATGATTGCTACAATGCAAGAAAATAATTTCACTATTGTTCCATTCTCTTTTATTGATGGGTTTAAAATAAAAGATAGAGTTTATTTACAAAAACAAGGTTTAAAAATAAATGTTGGTGATGGACTTATAGGAAGAGTTGTTGATGCTCTTGGTACACCAATTGATAATAAAGGTAGCATTAAAAATATATCTCAACAATACCCTATAAATGCTAAACCAATTTTTGCAATGGAACGAAAAGTTATCAAGGAAGCATTTTACACTGGGATACGTTCTATTGATGGTACTTTGACATCTGGTAAAGGTCAAAAGGTAGGTATCTTTGCAGGAAGTGGTGTGGGAAAATCTACACTAATGGGTATGATTGTAAAAGGATCAAAAGCTACAATAAAAGTTGTAGCTCTTATAGGGGAAAGAGGTAGAGAAATACCTGAATTTATAGATTATAATTTAAATAATAACTTAGAGAATACTATTATTGTTGCTGCTACGAGTGATGAATCTGCACTTATGAGAAAATTTGGTGCATTTTCAGCAATGGCAATTGCGGAATATTTTAGAGATCAAGGTCATGATGTACTTTTGATTATGGATAGTGTAACAAGATTTGCTATGGCTCAAAGAGAGATAGGTTTAAGTATTGGAGAACCTCCTGTGGCACGAGGTTATCCACCTTCTGTGTTTGCATTGCTTCCACAATTAATGGAGCGAGCAGGAGGGAGAGAAGTTGGTTCAATTACGGCATTTTTTACTGTATTGATAGATTCTGATGATATGAGTGATCCAATTGCTGATCAAAGTAGATCAATATTGGATGGACATATTGTACTAAGTAGAGAATTATCAGAGATGGGGCTATATCCACCAATAGATCAGCTTCAAAGTGCATCTAGAGTTATGGATAAAGTTGTAGATAAACAGCACCAAGAAAATGCACATAAATTAAGACGATATATGGCTACAATTAAAGAAAATGAAGTACTTATTAAAGTAGGAGCATATCAGAAGGGATCAGATCCGCAATTAGATAGTGCCGTATTAAAAAAAGATAAAATTCAAGAATTTCTTTCTCAAGATGTAAACGAACAGGCTGATATAGAAAAAACCTTAGAAAAGCTCAATCAAATTATAAGCTAATATTAAGAAAAACTATGTGATACTTCTTCATAGTAAAATCTTTGGAGAGTATTATGAGTGTACGTACATCAATATCAGAGGATATTTTAAAAATACAAGCAAAATTGGCTACATTTAAGATAGGTAGTAGAAATTATATTAAATATACTAAAATATTATCAAAGCATATTAAGGCACATTCTATGAAGAGAAGAGTTTCTTCTCATATCCATAGTATTGACGTAGTAAAGAATTTATCAGGGTATTAATTTTTATTTTGTATATATTTAATTTTTTTTTGATATAATAAATATAGCATAAAAATTTAAGGAGTACGAAATGATAGGATCACTATGGACTGGTATATCTGGGCTTACTGCTCAGCAAGCAGCATTGGATAATGAAGCAAATAATATAGCCAATGTAAATACTATTGGGTATAAGTCATCTAGGATATCTTTTTCTGACCAAATGTATCAAAATGATATTGGTAAAGGTGTAGAAGTACAGGATGCTGAAAAAGTATTTACTCAAGGTAGTACTAAAGTTACTGGTAATTCCTATGATGTATCACTTGAAGGTGACGGATTTTTCGTTGTACAAAATGAATCAGTAGGTGGTTTAAGTGAGCAGTTTTATACAAGAGCTGGAAACTTTAGAGTTGATGATTCTGGATTTTTAACAGATTCTGCTGGTAATGATGTAATGGGTTGGAGTATGATTACACCTTCTATTACTAAAAATGATGATGCTGGAGTGCAAGCAGCTGTAGACCCTCAGTATCAAATTCATGAGACAGGAAGTATCGTAGCCTTTGCAGATGCACCTAAATATCAAATTCATACAACAGACAGTTTTATTGACTTTACAGGAGCGTATGATTTGGCATCTATTACTATAGATGATGAAACAATAGAAGTACAAGTGGGTGAGACATACAATGGTGTTACACTTACATCTAGTTCATCTGGTACAGAGATAGCTACTGCTCTTGCATACAAAGCAGATTCCGCTCTATATGATTATGATATACAAGTAGCAAGTACAGATAAGATACAAATAACTGCTAATAACTATGATGTAAATAAAACAATTACTGCTTCAACTACTGTAAATGGAGTGGTAACTGCCATAAATGGTACAACAGGAACAAATGGTGTACCTGTGGATAATGCTTCTATAACTGTAAATGGTATTGAAACAACAGTTCAAACTGGTGATACTATAAATGGTATCACACTAAGTGCTGGTTCATCTGATGCTGCTGTTGCAACAGCTCTTGCATATAAAGCAAATGAGAGTCTTGATGATTTTGTAATTACGGTGACAAACACAAATAAGCTGACAGCTACATCACAAGTTTATGCGCCAAATAAGAGAATTACAGCAGAAAATACAGTTGGTTCAGCTAGTGGTATTGTAACTACAGCCATTAATGGAGCAACAACTCAAAAAGGTATTGTAGAAATTGCGGCAGCAGATGCTGATACACAATTTACAAATGAATATATAAGTTTAATTGATTCAAAAATTATAAATCATGCCGAAGAAGTGGAAACTATTACAATGAGAGTTACTGATTATTCAAATGCAAATTCAGAATCGGTAGCTGCTATTGAAGAAGCTTTATCGGCATATAGGATTGCATTATCTGAGTATCAGCAAGATCCAACTGTATCATCTAATCTAACAAGTCTTGAAAGTAAAAGATCAGAAGTTTATACAGCAACCTCTAATGCTGTACAAGATGATGGATATGGTGGTGTACAACAAATGAGAGTTCGTGCTATGGAAACAGTGATCTCGGTTAGTAATGCAGCTATTAATACAAAATCATCTATGCAAATAGAGCTAGATGTATTAGGTATTTCAGATTCATCTTTTGCAGATTTAACAGTTACAGATGATGGTCTTCTTATGATGAGACAAGATGGTGCTGATTATGTTATTGGACAATTGTCTATTGCTAAGTTCTCAAATAATAGAGGTCTTGAGCCAATAGGTGGAAATATGTTTAGAGCTAATTCACTATCTGGGGAAGCTCAATTTGTAACGAATAACAATCAAATGGCAACAGTAAATGGTGGAACACTAGAGCAGTCAACAGCAGACCTTAGTGAGAGTTTGGTAAATATGATTGTTTATCAAAGAGCTTTTGAAGCTAATGCAAAAACAATAACTGCTTCAGATGAAATACTTACAACGTTACTTGGTATTAAAAGGTAGATTATTATCATGACTGAAGAGTGGATAGTTCTCTCTTTTGCTGGAGTTGTTTTAGTATTTATATATTCTAAGATGGTATACTATAGCTCTTTGTATTCAAAGGTAAATGAAGAGTATGAGATATTAGTAAATAGAAACCAATCTTTAGAACGTATGCTTGAGAGATATGAGGTTCAAGCAGATGGAAGTTTAAATTCAATAAAAAAACTTCAGACAGATCTTAAAAATAAAGATACTGAGATTAGAGAGGTTCTATCTCAGGTTAAAGATCAAAAGCAAAAAATAGATGAATCAGATAATAAAATCAAGATTCTATATGCTCAACTAGAAAGTACTTTATGAGGATTATACTATATGTATATATTTTTTGTTCGATACTTTATTCTAGTACATTTGAACAACTCAATGAACAACAAGATAGATTAGAACAATCATTATGGTTTAATAAGGCAGTTTTAGAACTTAAAAATAATAATTATCAAGAAGCTATATTTTTATTTAAAAAAACTTCAAAATTTGCTAAAGGCCCAAGTTTATTAAATATAGCAATTACTAGATATAAACAAAAGAAAATCAATTTATCGAAGAAATTATTTTTAGAATTAATAGAAATGAGCAAGAAAGATGATGACCTATTTGTATATCTTAGTGCCAATCTTTATTTATATAAAATTACAAAAGAAAAAGTTTATTTAAAAAATATTATAAAGTATAATAAAATAATTATTAACAATATTGATAGTCAAAGAAGAATATTAGCAGATGCATATATATTATTAAATAAATATAAATATGCAGAGTTTGTTTTAGATAAAAATGAAGATGAAAACTATTACAAAAAAGCTATTTTATCATTAATTAATCAAAACTATAGAAAAGCACGAGATTATTTTAATCTAGCTAAAGCTAAAGCATTTGATATAAATAGAAAAATGGATATAGCATGGTTTCTAATTTATATTGATTTGAAATTAGGTGAATTCCATAATATTAATGACAAACTTGCTATATTTAAAGATAGCAAGATCAAATATTTTCCAAATGAACAATATAACATTACTTTGGATGTCAACTATAACATATCATCAGATGTTTATATGTCAAAGATTAAGAAATTAGACTTAGATACAAAAATAGATTTAGTATTTTATTTTACATCATATTTATTTAGTGATGATGCTCAAATACAATATTCTATAGCAAATAGTTTTTTCCTATTAAAAAAAGATATGTTAAATAACTTAGATAAGATGACACAATATAATAAAATATTATTAGACTCAATAGGTAAAGATCATTATATATTACGAGATAATTTAAAAAATTTTAAATATAAATATAAAAAATCATATATGCATTTTAATTTAGGTTTAGCATATGCAAATATAGGTGAATATAAATATGCATTAGATGAATTTCAGACTGCATCTAATTTAAAACCTGGTAATACGATGTATCAATTATTTGTCTTATTGTGTGCTACAAAAACTAATAAAAAACTAAAAGATGATAAATATATAAAATCAAATATAGTTAAAGCTATTGATAGTAATGGTAAAGCAGTAAAAAAGCTTTATCAAGTTTTATTTTCAGATGAGCCATATAATAAATCTGAATTTAAAAATATTAATACTAGACTAGAAGAATTAACGCAATATCTGGCTTGTGAGAATGAGTCTATATGTCAAAATATAGCCTTTTTTGATGATATAGGAAATGATTATATTAAGAAACTACTATATTTAAGCTATAAGCAAGAGGTATCTGATGTATCATTTATTTCAAATATTCAAGATAATATAGAAATACCTAAAGATTTATATTATCAGAAGCCAATTGTTATAAAGTTATATAGAGACTACTTGCATGCTATTGGTTTGGAATCAAAAATGTATAATATAAATTATAAGACCAATTTACCAAGTAGTAGTAAAATTCTTTATACTAATGATTTATATTTAAATAAATATAATAAAAATAATATACAAGACTATAAGGTATATTCTCAAAAATATAATATGACTAGTAAAGATAGTTTATATTTATTAGTTGCAGCAACTATACAAAATAAAGATTTAGATAATGAAGAAGCATATATAAATATAGCTTTAATTAATCGTATGTATAATGATAATAGTAGTAGCTTTTTAATAGGATTAAGAGCTCTAGAGGAAAGAAAATTTAAAAAGGCTTTAGATAAATTTAAAAGTCCATTTAAACATGAATTCATAAATTTCAGACTAGATGGCTTAGAAAAGCATATTAAGGAACTATAGTGTTTTTTCAAGCCTCTAAATTATTAAATATTGTAAAAAACCAAAAATCAAAATCAAAAACTAAGGTTATTGCCGTTGCATCAGGTAAAGGTGGAGTTGGTAAGTCCACGATTTGTGCAAACTTAGGGTATACATTAGCAAAGATAAATAAGAAAGTATGCTTAGTAGATGGTGATTTTGGTTTAGCTAATTTACATTTACATTTTAATATTAAACCAAAACATACAACTTATGATTATATGCAGTCTTTGCAATCTATAAATGATATAAAGCTAAAGATAAATAATAATTTAGATCTTTATGCTGGACATAGCGGTATTGAGGTAGTTGATGATGCTTCAATATTTGTATTTATACAAATGTTAAATGAATTAAGAAAGACAAATCACTATGACTATATTATTATTGATTGTGGTGCTGGTATGGATAATAATTTACAAGCGATATTACAAGAAGTGGATAGCTTAATAGGTATCACTGTAAGAGAACCTAGTGCGTTAACGGATATATATGCTTTTATGAAACTTGCCTCTAGATTTTTAGATCAAATGAATATTATTTTTAATCAAACAGACAATATGGAACAAGCTATACATATAACTCAACAGTTAGATAGTTTGGTACAAAGAAATATTGACAATGAGAAATTTATTTTAAACATACTTGGTATAATATCTACTAGTAAATCTATATCAAATAGTGCAAGACTAAAAAAACTTGTAGTCAAAGAATTTACAGAATCTAGTGTTGCAAAAGAATTTAACAAAATATCACAAATGATAATTAGGGGAAAATAATGATTATAGTATCACAAACAAAAGGTGGTGTTGGTAAATCAACAACTGCAATGCAAATAATCGCACCATATTTATATCAAAGAAATCAAAAATTAATTAAATATATTGAAATAGATGATGAAAATCAGGATTCAAATATATTTATAAAAAGTAAGATAGTTCAAAGAGAAATATTATCTACAGCAAAAATATCAAATCTAGATGAATTAATTCTTATGGATGACAATCATGAAGTTGTAGTTGACGTTGGTGGTAATAAGGTGACAAGAATAGTATTAAAAGAATTAGAAAAAGTTGGTACCTTTGATAATGTTAAATGGGTAATACCAATTGGTGATGGTGAACTTGATGCTAAAAATGCACTGAAAACATTTGAACTTATAGCAGCTGTTGATCCTAAAGTGGAACAGAATGTACTATTTGTATTATCTAGAGCTGTAAGTACGAATCAGGATTATTTAGAGGAACAATTTATCAACTTTTTTGGACATGCATATTTGGATAGTAGTTATGCAATTATTAATAAAATAAAAAATGCGAAATATGTAGCAGTACAAAATGATAAAATCATTACAACAGCTAGATATATAGGTTCTACAATATGGGAAATGGCCAAACTAGATGTTGATTTTTCTACAAAAGTATTGGAAGCTAAAAAATCTGGAGACATGGATGCTGCAAAAAAATATTTATTTTTTAGAAGAGTTCAGTCCGAGGCTAAAATATTTACAACTAATGTAATAGAAAAAATATTTTTAAAATTAGATGATTGGATAAAATAGATGGATACTTTAGGATTTAGAGAGCTAAGAGATTTTGTTGAAAAGGCAGAGATGCTAGAAATATCATTACAAGATATTTCAAAACAACTAAAAAATAATATAGATGAAACGAAGAATATTCAAAAAAACGGTATAGAGATAGAAAGGGCTCAAATAAAACAAATTATAAAAGAGGTTCAGTCTGATAGCAATGGAACAGCATCATTACTTAAGTATCTAATATTTGCTAATATTGGATTCTTATTTGGATTGATATTTGCTATGATATTTTTAGTATAGTTAATTATATTAAGTTTATTATGCTAAAATTAAGAAAACTATTTATAAAAGGAGTTGAGTAATGTTAAGTTCAATTGGTATACCACGAAGTAGTATTGAAGTATCGCAGCAAAGTATTGATGTTGCTATGAATAATATTGCAAATGAAGCAACTCCTGGATATAAAAAAAGAACAGTAGTTACTTCGGAATTGATAAAAGATGGGTATCAGTCTGGTGCTGGGGTACAGATTGATAGAATAACTAGAACTATTAATGATGGTTTAAATAATGAAGTTTTAAAATCAAATGGTAAATATAATTACCTTCAAACACAGCGGGATCTTTTTGAACCTCTTAGCACAGTAAATGAAGGTGTTTTATCAGAAGACTATTTAGGTAGTGTTACAAATACATTACATTCCTTATCAAATTCTCCTACAGATCCAAACCTAAGAGCAGACTTGCAGTCCAGTGTAGAACTATTTGCATATTCTATTAATAAATTTTTGGATGTAATTGACAGTGCTAATGTAAATGCTGTTAATGATGCTAATACTTCAGTATCTGAAATTAATAGATTAACTGAAGAGATTGCAAACATTAATAATGCTATTGGATTTCAAGATAAAGAGCCGTTGGATTTATTGGATAGGAGGGATGCACTAGAGAAGGAACTTAGTGGTTATATTCAATTCACAGCGAGTGTAAATAATGGGTTATATACATTATCTATAGCTGGTACAAGTGAAGAGATAGTTGTTGGGGCTAACACTAGAAAACTAAGTATTGTAGAGAGTACTCAAACACTACAGTACCAAAAGGATGCTAATTCGACATCTTATGATTATAATATACAAAATGCAACATTAAGAATTAGTAGTTCTTTAGGTATGAATGGTGATACAAAAGAAATAGATATTAGTGATATGAATTCAGGACAATTAGCTGCTCAATTAGATTATACAAAAGAGGGAAGTACTCTAGATGATATTAAGCTTAGTTTTATGAGTTATGTAGCAAATATGCGTGATGATATTATGAGTAAAACAAATTCTTCAGATGAAAATTTAAAATTATTTGGTATAGATTTCACACAAGGTACTAATGATGGTAATGAAGAGGGTAAATATATTACAGTTTCACATATAGATGATTTTAATGTAACCGACTCTAAAGTTATGTCTGAAATAGTAAGCTATTTAAATCAAGATAAATCATCTATATATGGTATAAGTGATAAAATGACACTAAATGAGCAAGAGAGCTATATTAGGGCAAAGATACATGCAATAGCAAATAATCATGATGTAGTGGTTGATATTGAAGAGCGTACTTTGAAGATGTTTGAAGATGAGTATGCAAACCTTACACAAGTTGATACAACAGAAGAGATGATGGATGTTATGAAATTTCAAGCTACATATCAAGCAAGTGCAAAAATGATACAAGTAATAGATGAGATGATACAAACTATTTTGGGAATTAAAAGGTAAGAGGAGGAAGTTATGGGAATGGATATATCATCATTAACAGGCGGTACTGCTGCATCTTTAAATGATGAGTTAATTAGTAAGCTACGAGCGGAAGATGAAAAGGCTATGATTGAGCCTATAGAAGCTAGAATAGAAGACTGGGAAGCTAGTGAAGTGTCATATGATAAAATTAAGGTAGATATTTTAGCTTTAGATACAAGCTTGAAGAATTTTATAGCTAATGATACTTTAAATGCTATGTCAACTAGCGTATCAGGTGATGCAGTTATATTTGATGCTATTAGTAGTTTGGATGAAGGTACTGTAAATATAGATATTACTTCTGTAGCCAAAAAAGATGTTTGGCAAAGTGATACTAGTGTATCTAGTACAACTGAATTAGTTGGAGCTGGAATGTTTTCTATAGCCATTGATGGAACTCAATATGATTTTGAGACAACGTCAACTACAACATATGAGGATTTAGCATCATTAATTAATGATAATTCTAATTTCAATGCTACAGTATCTCAAGTGGGAGATGAAGCATATAAGTTAGTTATTAAAACTACTGACACTGGAACTGCTAATATAATGAGTTTTTCAGAAGATTTAAGTGGTATAGATATTACTAGTCATGTTCAAACGGCCTCAAATCTTAATGCAACTGTAGATGGTGTAGCTTATGATACTGCATCAAATACTATAAAAATATCAGATGCATTATCTATGACAGCTGTGAATATTGGATCATCATCATTAAATGTCCAAAATGATCCAAATGCGATTATAGAGGCACTAGATGATTTCGTCGAAAAATATAATACATTAGTAGAAACTTTTTCAAATGAAACAGATTATAATACTGAAACAGAAGAGGCAGGAGATCTTAAAAATACAAGTCAAATAAGGTCTATACTTGAAGATATAAAAAGTAAACTTTTTGCATCATATGGTGATGATACTGGTGACAAGCATAATTTATTTGCTTTTGGTTTCTCCTTTGATACTAGTGGACAAATTGCGATAGATTCTGATATATTTAATGATAAAATTGTTAATAATATGGATGATATCAGGGAGTTATTTGAAGGTACACCTGAGAACAAAGGTCTAATGGTCACACTTAATGAATATATAGATCCCTTAGATGGATACAATGGACTATTAACTTTATATGAAGACTCTATGAGTGGTAGTATAGCTACTCTTGAAGAGGATAAAACAGAAGCAATAGAATTACTGGATACTAGATATTCATTGATGCAAGAACAATTTGCAGCATATTCTGTTATAATAGCACAAATGGAAGCAGAGTTTTCAGGTCTTAAGCAAATTATAGCTGAATCAATATCTACAGATTAAAAGAATAAAGAAGTAAAATGAATGGTTTAAATGCATATAAACAACAGTTAATAGTAAGTGAAGATCCACATATTTTAATATTAAAGCTTTATGAAGGCCTAATTAAATTTTTGTCTGAAGTAAAGTTTGCAATACAAGAAGATAATATTGAGTCTAAATTTAATAATATAAATAAATCTATTGATATATTTGAAGAGCTTAGGGTTTCATTAAATATGGATGGTGGGGATATTGCGTATTATTTGGATGGATTATACTTATATCAAATAGAAACACTATTTGATGTAGGAATATCAAATGATATAAAAAAACTAGACCAAGTATTAAAAGTTACTAGAGGGTTAATCGAAGCTTGGAAGGATGAGATATCGAAATAGTTGAGAATAATATATATACGGACTTAGTATATATAGATTCACTTGATGACAATGAGATAAAGGCACAACAACTCTTAGCATGGACTAATGAATACTTATCTGGTGATACAAAATTTAATTGTGATATTGAGCAATTACAATTATTAGATGAACTATTTTATAAAAATATATCTTTTTTAAATCAATACCTTAAAAATTTAAAAACAAGCATGGATGAAATATCTTCACTTAAAAAATTCTATCATTGATGAATAAAATTATTTGTCAAAAGTGTAAATATTATTATGTGACATGGCAATCACATCAACCGCATGGCTGTAAAGCATATGAATTTAAATCTAAACAAATCCCATCACTAGTAGTGTTAAATAGTAGTGGTGAAAATTGTAAGTTTTATATATCTAAAAATTAGGTTTATGTCTTTGCATAAAATCATCAATTTCTAGAGATTCTTTACGAAGTTGTAGTTTTATTTTTTTATTTTTCTCTTCTTCTATAATATATTTATACTTTTCAAGTGTAATATTTTCATCTTTGATTTTTTGCTGTAAGCTTTGCAGTTGATTAAGATAATTATTAAGTATAATTGTTTCTTGTCGAATATTTTCTTTGATAGTTTTATGATGCATAGACGATGCCATAAAAAAACCAAAATTGTTACTACTGATATTGCCATTAATAGTATTATTTTTTAATGAGTTAATATTTTCTTTTGTAATTAATATATTTTTATTGATTATAGAAGATTGTCTTTGTAGAAGTTCAATCTTTTTTTCTTGATTTTTAAGAAGTTTATAAAACATAGTTCATCATTATTGTCCAAAAACTTTGATTAGTGAATAAAGCTCGAGCGCATATGTAGACATTTTATCAGCCATCCATGGAAGCATAATAACAGCCACAATTGAAATAAAAATAATTTTTGGTACAAATGCTAATGCTACATCCTGAATTTGTGTTACGGCTTGGAAGATTGATACTACTAGTCCAATAACTAAACTAAGCATTAATGTGGGTAAGGCAAGTAATAAAATAATAATCACTGAATCATTTGCTATTTTAAAAATATCATAATCTAACATATAATTATTTTATCTAATTAATTATAAATTTGATATAATAATTATATTGAAATTATTATGGGGGTAGGAAATGATTAAGGCACTTTATACAGCAACTACAGGAATGGCAGCTCAGCAGGCTAGAATTGATACTACATCTAATAATCTGGCTAATGTTAATACTATGGGATTTAAAAAAGATAGAGCAGAATTTAAGGATTTGATGTATCAATCTCAAAATTTTACAGCAGGTGGAACAGGAGATACGGCAGTTAATCCGACAGGTATTGATATAGGTTTAGGAACTAGGCTATCAAATGTAAATAAAATATTTTTACAAGGTAGTATGGAGCAAACAGGAAATAATCTTGATGTTGCTATTTCTGGTAATGGATTTATGCATATTATGCAAGAAAATGGAGATAGTGCTTATACTAGAGATGGGGCTTTGAAATTAGATAGTGAAGGGTATTTAGTTACAGGACAAGGACTAAGGCTTCAACCTGAAATTGGACCTGTGACAAATGAACATTTAAAAATATCAATTGCTGATAATGGTCTTGTATATGGATCTTTGGAGGATGGATCTGAAGTTGAATTAGGTCAAATAAAATTAACATATTTTCCAAATCCATCTGGTTTAGCTCCTCAAGGAAACAATTTATATTTAGCATCGAATGCTAGTGGTGATGCAATAGAAGATATAGTGCCAGGGGAACAGGGCTTAGGAAAACTTCAACAAGGATTTTTAGAAGGTAGTAATGTAACATTGGTTGAGGAGATGATGAATCTTATAGGTGCTCAAAGAGCATATGAAGCAAATTCTAAATCTGTTTCTACTGTTGATGATATGTTGCAAATTGCGAATAACTTAAAGCAATAAATTGAACTAAAATAGGGAATTAAGACTATCACTTCAAGACCATTAAAGCGTAAAAATTTTCGAGAATTAAAAGAGAAAAAGCGTTTAAATTATTTAAAAAATAAATTGAAAAAAAATGTAGATTATCAGGCTCAAATTGATAGTGGAGAATTTTTTGATAATTTAGTAAATATTACAAAACAGCATAAAGAATTAGCTTTAAGTAGGGATGAAATTATTGCTAAAAAGATTGAAGAATATAGAAGCAAGAAGAAGGAATATTATTTGCAAAATAAAGAGCAAATTAAAGAATATAATCAAAGATATAAAGAGGCAAGAAAAAAAACTTTTTTAGATTGTGAGGATTAGTATTGGCAGAAGGTAAAGAAACTGTAGAGATCAATAATGATGATATAGCTGCTAATGAAGATGGTTCTGATATTTTCATGGGACAGTCTATCGATGAGTTACATTCTGATCTTGAGCCAACACAAGATAGTACTGAAGATGATATAGCTGCTAATGAAGATGGTTCTGATATTTTCATGGGACAGTCTATCGATGAGTTACATTCTGATCTTGAGCCAATACAAGATAGTGCTGAAGATGATATAGCTGACAATATAGAAGTAAAAAGTACTGATGAGAATTTACAAGAAGAGCAATCTATTGTAGAGGATACGAATAAAAAAGAATCTTCAAAGCGTACTAAATTTATACGTTATAGCTTTGTTTTTTTGATTGTTGTACTTATATCTATGGGTATATATTATTATTTTATACTTAATTCAAAAGATCTAGATAATAAAAATAATAAACTACCTGAAGTTAAGAAAGTTAAAGCAATTGATCTAACTATTATTAATAAAAAAATGCTAAATAAAAAACTTAAAATATTGTTAGATGATGAAAAAGATGCTTTTATAAAAAGAGAAAAAGCCAAAGAGATAGCACCTATTGTATCAAAACCAACTGACAATATAATAGCAATTCAGGTTGCAGTATTACAAAATAGTATTGATAATAAATTTATGAAAAAACTACAAAAGTTACAATATCCAATTAAGAAATGTTCAAAACAAAATGCTGATATATTCTATATCCTAGTTCCAAAATCTAAGGCGGATATCGTATGTAAGAATATTAATTTGAATATTGTTAAAGATGCTTTTATATCAACATCGGATGTAGCAAGTTTATGTAAGTAAAAATGGTGATTTTATGACAGGTAATTCTATAAATATTAAATTAATTAATCTTTTAAATACAATATCTGAACTCAATGATAATACTGATATTAAGAATAAAAAGAGTTTATCTAGTACACCAGAAGATAAAAACATAGATAAATTATCTAATCAAATAGATATACAACAATTACAATCTTCAGTATCTTCTATGCTAAATATATACCTTCCTTTAATATGGGATCAATGTAATGGTGCTAAAGTACAAATTACAGATCAACATGATGATAACTTTTCTTGTGATATTAAACTTAAGTTGAAAGATTATGGGGATATTAATTTATCTGTTATATTGCATGATAAAAATAAAGTTGACTTAACATTTTATACTCAAACACACGAGTTTAAAGAACTTATACAAGCTAATATACAAGATTTAAAAAAAAATATTAATACTTTAGGATTGAGCATATCAAGTACAAAATTATTAGATTTGAAACAAGATGATAATCCATACATTATTACTGAACCTAGCAATACAAATTTAAATTTTAAAGTATAGAAAATGGATCATAATCGTAATCTAAAGGTAAAAGCTGTAGCTTTAAAATATGATAAAAAGATTGAAAATGCTCCAAGTGTAGCAGTAAGTGGAGTTGGTTTACTAGCAAAAAATATTATTCAAATTGCCAAAGAAAATGATATCCCAATACATAAAGATGAAGATTTGGTTGAATTATTATCTAAGTTGGATATTGGACAAGAGATACCACCTAATATGTACAGTATTGTAGCAGAGATATTTCATTTTCTATATAATATCACGAAAAAGTAGTGATTATTATAAAGAAAATATGACACGATATAATATTAGTCTTCAATCCTAATCATTGCTATAGTTCCATCTACAAAATCAAGTGATTCAATACTAGCTATAGCTTCTTTTA
>CAZWLA010000006.1:0-21358 GCA_964633845.1 uncultured Arcobacteraceae bacterium
TAGTATCTAATTTAAGAGTATTACACCTAACAGTATAAAAACTTTATCATAAGTATAACATTAATACTGATAGTATAATAATTCTTAAGAATAATAGTAGTTATTGTTTTATCTCAATAAAATTATGATAATATTTACTTTTTAAAAAGGAACTTAATGTCAAATAATAATTTATCCCAAGAAGCATATGATATACTAGTATCGAAAGACTATGATCTAGCATTTAAGCTATATTCACATCTAGTAGAACAAAATGATGCAGTTGCATATTATTATCTTGGATTTCTATATTTCAAAGGATTTGGAGTGAGTGAAGATATCCAAAAAGCATTTGAACTATATTTAGAAGCAGCCACAAGAGAAGTAACTGTGGCTCAATTTGAAGTAGCAGTTATGCTTGAAAATGGTGATGGATGTACTCAAAATGATTCTGAAGCAGCATTTTGGTATGAAGAAGCAGCAAAAAGGGGGAATATGGATGCATACAACAATCTAGGTGCTATGTATAAAGAGGGGCGTGGAGTAATCCAATCAAATGAAAAGGCATATCATTTATTTAAAAAAGCAGCAATGGCAGATGTAGTATCTGCACAATTTAATCTAGGTGCTATGTATGACAATGGTCTAGGATGTGAAGAAGATAAAGAAAAAGCAATAGAATGGTGTAGAAAAGCAGCCTTTAAAGGTCACAAAATGGCAATGAGTATTATGAAGCGTATGCAAAGTGATGGACAGATTGTATTTTAAAAGGTTATAACATGCTAAACACAATATACTTAATTTTAGAAAAGCCATCACAGCATAAGGTTGGAAAGTATATAAATCAATATATCTTTGCTTTGATTGTTATTAGTATTATTTCATTTTTTCTTTCAACTGTTAAAGACTATTCACAATATTCAAATATATTTAATACAATAGAACATATGGTGATGATAATATTCTCTATTGAACTATTATTAAGGTTTATAGCTATTGGTGAAGACCCTAGATATGAAGGGATAAGAGGTAGGCTAAAGTATCTAAAAGAGCCTTTTGTAATTATTGATATACTTGTATTACTTCCATACTATCTAGTTTTATCAGGTGTAGAGCTTGTATTTTTACGAGCATTGAGAGTTTTACGTATTGTAAAGCTTTTAAGATATGAACAATATAATAGTTTTGATATTACATTGTGGCATATACTTAAAGAAAATAAAGATAAGTTTATAGTTGTTTTGCAGTTATCTACAGTTTTAATGCTACTTAGTGCACCTATTATGTATTATTTAGAAACTTCCGTACAGCCTGAAGTATTTTCAAGTATACCAGCTGCTTTTTGGTGGTCGGTTATTACATTTACAACTGTTGGATATGGAGATATGTATCCTATTACTACTCTTGGAAAAATGGTGGCTAGTTTCTTGTCTGTATTAGGTATTGCCTTTTATGCTATTCCTGGAGCTATATTTACATCTGCTTTACTTGATAAGCTAAAAAAAAGAGAAGGAAATTAGGGAAGATAAATAGTCTAGCTATTTATCTTCCCTATAGCACATGATATAAAACTTTTAGCTGTAGTAGTTGCTCTCTCAAGTGTATTTAGCTCATCAGTTGATAGAGGATAGCCAATTGATCTTAGTTTAGTTTTTAATAATTCTTCTTGAGAGTCATCAATATCAAGAGTAATTACTCTTGGGTTTACATCTAGATTAACTTCTATATCATCAAATTCTTCTCGTAGTTTTGATTTTAGTGTATTAGCACATCCACCACACTTTACATTTAATACTTCATATTGTTTTATAGCCATTTTAAACCCCTTATACACTATTTCCAGCTACGAATCCACTAGACCAAGCCCATTGTAGATTAAAGCCACCACAATCACCATCAACATCAAGTACTTCTCCACAAAAGTATAAGTCTTTTTGTCTAAGTGATTGCATTGTTTTATAATCAATACTGATAGTATCTACACCTCCAGCACAAACCTCAGAAAAATCAAACCCTTTTGTATTGGTTATAGTTAGTTTTAAACACTTTATACTATTTATTATTTTATTATTATTGCTTTGTGTAATATCTAATAAAAAGTTTGTAAGTTTTTGATTTAGTATCCCTTTTAATTTAATACCACTAGCTAAAAGCTTTTTTAGCTCTGATTTAGTAAATTGTGGCATTAAATCTAGATGTACTTCTACAAATGATTTACTATTTAATGCAATGGCTACTTCTCTGCTTATTTCAAGTATACTTGACCCTGATAAACCATATTTAGTAAATAGAATATCACCAGTTGAATGTGTGATTTTCTCTTTGTTTATATATAGTGTAGCAGTACCATTAAACTTTACACCCGAAAGTTGTTCTAGGTATTTAAAATCTGACACAAGCTGAACTAGAGTAGGGCTTGTAGGTATTATATTGTGTTTAAATTGTCTAGCAAAATCAAAGCCATCTTTACAGCCACCAAGCTTACTTTGTGCAAGTGCACCAGTTGCTATAATTACTTTATTAAAATCCATAGCAAGTGAATTATTTATAGTTAGTGTAAAACTATCGTCATATTCTATCCTTGTAATATGTGATGATAATTTTATTTGTACTTTTAGATTTTTTGCTTTATCTTCAAGAAGATCTACTACAGAAGTTGCCTGAAGTGACATAGGATATAGTCTATTTGTCTTTTCTGCTTCAGTAGTAAGCAATCCAATAGATTTAAAGAATTTAAGTGTATCTTTTAGTGTGTACTGATCAAGTACTTGCTTTACAAAAGAGGTATTTTGGCTATGAAAATTTTCAAGTTTAATGTTTTTATTTGTGATATTGCATCTACCATTACCAGTAGCTAATATTTTCTTACCAAGTCTGTTATTTTTTTCAAAGATAGTTACTCTGTGACCATTAGAAGCAGCAATTATTGCTGCAATTAGTCCAGAAGCACCACCACCAATGATTGCAATATTTTTATTCATAAAGTAATTTTATCCAATAAAAAAAGGGAAAGCCCTTAAGCTCTCCCTTATGAAAAAAAGAATTAGATATTATCCTAATAATTCTTTTACAGCTTTACCAATTTCTGCAGGAGATACTACAACTTTAACTCCAGCAGCTTCAAGTGCAGCCATTTTTTCTGCAGCAGTACCAGCAGAACCACTTACGATTGCTCCAGCATGACCCATAGTTTTACCTTTAGGTGCAGTTTGACCAGCAATAAATGCTACAACTGGCTTAGTAACTTGCTCTTTAATTAATTTAGCAGCTTGGATCTCAAGATCTCCACCAATTTCACCAATCATAACGATACATTCAGTCTCTGGATCAGCTTCAAACATTGGTAATAGTTGATTATATGATAGACCAATAATTGGATCTCCACCAATACCAACAGCTGTTGTAATACCAAATCCTTCTTGAACAACTTGGTTAGTACCTTCATAAGTTAATGTACCAGACTTAGAGATAAGTCCAACATTCCCTTTTTTGAAAATAGAACCAGGCATAATACCAATTTTACACTCTTCAGCAGTGATAATTCCTGGACAGTTTGGTCCAAGTGTTTTCATACCATGCTTTGTTGCATGTGCTTTAGCCATTTGCATATCTTTAACAGGAGCACCTTCTGTAATAATTACAGCAAGTTCAATACCAGCTTCAGCAGCTTCCATTACAGCATCACCAACAAAAGCAGGTGGTACAAAAATCATAGATACAGTTGCACCTGTATTTTTAACAGCGTCAGATACTGTATTAAATACTGGTTTACCTAAATGCTCTTGGCCACCTTTATTTGGAGTAACACCACCAACAATATTTGTACCATACGCGATACATTGCTCAGCATGGAAAGTACCTTCTTTCCCTGTAAAACCTTGTACAATTACTTTTGTATCTTTATTTATTAAAATTGACATCTTCTATTCTCCCTTTGCCGCTTTAACTGCTTTTGCTGCACCATCACCTAAGTCATTACCAACAATTAAATTAGAAATATTAGCATTATTAAGAATTTCTGCTGCTTCTGGAGCATTTGTACCATCAAGTCTTACAATTACTGGTACATTTACATCAGTTATCTTTGTAGCTTCAATAATACCATTTGCAATTCTATCACATCTTACAATTCCACCAAAAATATTTACAAAAATAGCTTTTACATTTGGATTTTTAAGAATAATCTCAAAACCTTTTGCAACAGTCTCAGCATTTGCTGAACCACCAACATCAAGGAAGTTTGCAGGTGTTCCACCCATATGATTAATTGTATCCATAGTACCCATAGCAAGACCAGCACCATTTACCATACAACCAATTTCACCATCAAGTGCTACATAAGAAAGACCATATTTAGCAGCTTCAACTTCATCTGCATCTTCTTCAGTTAAATCTCTCATAGCTGCGATTTCTGGTTGTCTACCTAAAGCAGAGTTATCAAATCCCATTTTACCATCAAGTGCTAAGAATTCTCCAGAACCTGTTTTTACAAGTGGATTAATCTCAATCATCTCTGCATCATTTTCCATATAAAGTTTAAATAACTTTTGAGCAAATTGAATAATATTTTTTTGTTCAACTTTGTCAGAAATACCAAGACCAAATGCTAGTTCTCTACCATGGAAACCTTGGAATCCAACAGCTGGATCAACTGGAATAGTTACAATTTTTTCTGGAGTATTTTCAGCAACATCTTCAATATTCATTCCACCTTCAGTAGAAGCCATAATTAAAGGCATTTCCAATTTTCTATCAAGAACAACTGATAAGTATAGTTCAGATTGGATATCAGCACCATCTTCAATATAAAGCTTTTGTACTAGTTTACCTTCAGCAGTTGTTTGGTGAGTAACTAACGTCATTCCTAAAATTTCATCTGATAATTCTCTTACTTCATCAAGTGATTTAGCTAATTTAACTCCACCACCAAGTCCTCTACCACCAGCGTGAATTTGTGCTTTAACAACCCAAATTGGTCCACCTAATTCTTTAGCAGCTTCTACAGCAGCATCTACAGATTCAGCCATTATACCTTTTGGCGTTGGTACACCATATTGTGCAAAAATTTGTTTTGCTTGATATTCATGAATATTCATATTATCCCTTTGTTAATTTATGATTCAAGATATTATATCTATATCTTATTAAAATAGATTTAGAAAATTATTTTATTATTACTTTCTTATATATTTGGTTACTGTTTGTATCAGGTTATAAAGTATTGTAAACTATTTAACTAGTTTATAATGTATATCATTGAGATACTCACCTACAAGGATATCATCTTTGTCTTCCCAGTCAGTATCAAAATTAATTCCACAACCAACAATCCACTTATCTAAATCTTTTAAATTTTTGACTTTGTGATTTTTAGCATCATATTCTATACCATCATTATGACAAGAGTGACAATTGGCTTGTGTGTATAATGCTCTACCATCTAAATTTGATGATATACTAGAATTTGCTAAAAGTGCTGATGAGCTTATTATTAGATAAAATAATATTTGTTTTGAATGTTTCATACTAACTCCTTTGTTTTATAGTCAATGGAGTTAGTATATAAAGATAAGACTTAATTTATTATTATAAAAAAAAGTTATATTATATGTAGTTATCTACTTTACTTCGTGACGCGTACTCAATAAAGTAACATCAAGTTACTTTATTTCATACTTCTCTCTACCCATTTGGTAAAGATCTGCTCCATGAGAATCATTTACTACAGTTACAGGAAAGTTTTCTACTTCTAAAACTCTTATGGCTTCAGGTCCAAGTTCTGGATATGCAATAACTTCAGCAGATTTAATTTGTTTTCCAAGAAGTGCACCAGCACCACCTGTAGCACCAAAATAAATTCCACCAAATTCTTTACAAGCATCCTTAACTGCCTGATTTCTCTTACCTTTTCCAATCATACCTAAGCTTCCATTTTTAAGCATAGTAGGTGAATATGAATCCATTCTATATGATGTAGTTGGTCCAGCACTTCCAATAGGATCACCTGGCTTAGGCGGAGTAGGCCCAACAAAGTATATTACACTACCTTTTAGATCAAATGGTAGCTTTTCACCAGCTTCGATTAAATCTACAAGTTTTTTATGTGCAGCATCTCTAGCTGTATATATTTTACCACTTAAATAAACTATATCACCAGCTACAAGTTCTCTTGTTTGCTCCTCAGTAAGAGGAGTTGTTAAATTGTATGTTTTACTCATATTTAATCCTTATATAGTGATGTGTGCATGTCTAGAACTATGACATTGAACATTTACAGATACTGGAAGAGAAGCAATATGACAAGGGTTTGATTCAATATGAACAGCAAGTACAGTTTCAGTACCACCCATACCCATAGCACCAATTCCAAGTTTATTTAATTCATCTTTGATTTCAGATTCCATGGCAGCCATCTCTGGATCTTCATTAACTGAACCAATAGTTCTAAATAGTGCATGCTTAGATGATATACCAGCTTTTTCAAATGTGCCACCAATACCAACACCAACAGTTAATGGAGGACAAGGGTTTCCACCTGCATCTGAGATTACTTGCTTAACATATTCAATAATACCAGCTTTACCAGCTGCCGGAGGGAATACAGTAGCTCTAGATACATTTTCACTACCTCCACCTTTTGCTGCATATTCAACATCAATTTTATCACCAGCTACAATATCAAAATGAATGATTGCAGGTAAATTGTAACCAACTTTATCTTTTAAATTTGCTCTCGTAAATGGTTCACATGTACTAGCTCTTAGGTATGCATCTTCATATCCTTTTTCAGTACCTTCATTGATTGCATCTCTTAAAAGACCACCAATAACCCTTACATCTGCACCAACATTTACAAAGAATACTGCAAGACCTGTATCTTGACAAAGTGGTCTCTCTTCATTTTTTGCAATATCTGCATTTTCAAGTAGTTGTGCTAAAACCTCTTTTGCAACTGGTGACTTCTCATTATTATGAGCATCTTTAATTGCTTTATATGCATCTTCTGGTAATACTGTACCACAATGAACAATTACATTTCTTATGGCAGTTACGACATCTTTATATTGTATTTCTCTAATTAATTTCCCCATTAGTTTCTCCCTTGTAAATATGCTTGATTTTATCATTAGTATTGTTAATAACTAATAAAAAAGGCCAACAATAAATGTTGACCAAATATAATTTTTTATATTAATTATAGTGATTTTATATTAATCAAAAAATCCATTATCTCTTAAAATTTGAATACCTTCTTTAATAGACTCAACTGATACTTCTAGCTTCTCTTTTGATGATTTACGTAAATTTAATTCAATGATAGATTCAACACCATTTGCACCAAGAACTACAGGAATACCTACTGTTACATCTGTATATCCATATTCACCATTAAGCATTACAGATGAAGGTACAATAGCTTTAGAGTCATTTAAAATTGCCTCAACAACATGTGCAATAGCACGTCCTGGTCCATAGTAACCACTAGTACCTAGATGTCCTACAATTTCTGCACCACCAAATCTTGTCTTTTCTATAATATCTTCCATCTCTTCGTCTGTAACAAGATCTTCAAGTGGAATATCACCTACAGATACTCTATGTGGTAGTGGAATCATGTTTTCACCATGATCTCCAATTACTAAAGATCCAGTTTGAGATGCACTATATCCAGTTTTTTTCTGAATCTGATAAGCCATTCTTGCTCCATCTAATGCACCAGACATACCAACAATTCTATTTGAATCCCAACCTGTAATTTGATGAACAACATAAGTCATAACATCCAATGGATTAGATACACAAATAATAATTGCTTCTGGACATGTTTCTTTTATAGTCTCTGTTACATCTTTAATAATCTTAGCATTAATCATTAAAAGATCAGCTCTAGTAATATCACCTTTTCGTGGAACACCAGCAGTAATTACAACTATATCACAATCTTTCATATCACTAAGCTTATCAGCTGCAGTAATAATAGTACCATTTTGAGTATAGTACGATGCTTGACCGATATCTATTGCTTTACCTTTAGCTACACCAGGTGCAATATCAAATAATACAATTTCATGACAAGACCCTGTCATACTCAACGTGTAAGCTGCAGTAGCACCTACAGCTCCAACTCCAATAATTCCAACTTTTCTACTAATCATTTTTCCCCCTTAGTATTAAATATTATAAATTAAATGTAAACCCACTATTAACTTTTTCAATAAGTTCTGGTACGATATCCTCATATTCACCAACTATACCAAAGTCAGAGTTAGCAAATATGGTTTCTTTAGCATTGTGATTAATTGCTATAATAGTATCAGATTCTTTCATCCCTGCAATATGTTGAACTGCTCCACTAATACCAATTGCAATATATACTTTTGGTCTTACAGTTTTACCTGTTTGTCCAATTTGTTTAGCATATTCTACCACGCCTTCATCTACCATCACTCTTGATGCTGCAAACTCAGCATTTATACCTTGATCCTTAAGCGCTTGTGCTAAATCTTTAACTAATTGCATTCCATCTGATGCAGTACCTCTACCACCAGCTACAATAACATCTGCTTCAAATAGTGCAGCTCCTCCAGCTTCACCAATTACTGTTTTAATAATATCTGAAACAAATTCATCTTCATTTAGAGTAGGTGTAAATTCAGTAATAACACCTTTTTTTTGGAAATTAGGTGTAGGTACAGCAAATGTACCAGCTCTAGCAGTTGAAATTTGTGGACATACAAATCCAATAATAGTAGCTAGTTTTGATTCCCCATATGTTGGTCTTCTTGACTCTAATATAGGAGCATAAATAACTTGTTCTTTTGTTTCTTTATTTCTATGTTTATGTTCACCAATAATTAATTCTGTACAGTCAGCAGTTACACCTGAATCTGTTTTTACACCAATTCTTGGAGCTAATTCTCTACCTGCTGTAGTTGCTGCAAATAGGGCAATTTCATAGTTGTTCTTTTTAATAACTTGAGAAAAAATTTCAGAGAAAGGTAAAATTCTATACTCTTCAAGTCTTTCATCATCTACTACAATTACTTCATCAGCACCATAAGCAATAAGTTCTTTAGCTAAATCACCTACATCTTTACCAATTAATAATGTTGTAACTTTTGTACCATCTTCAAGAGAATTTGCTAGATCTCTAGCAGGTGTTAGGAGCTCCAAAGATGGTCTTGAAATTTGTCCTTTTACAATCTCTGCCCAAGTAATAATTCCACTTGCACCATTTCTAAAGTCAATTACTCTTAAATCATCATTAGCTTTTTTAGCTTTTTTAGCTTTTTTCTCTTTAACTTCTAAAGTATTTTTACCAGCTTTAAAGTTGTCCATAAATGAATCTATTAAATTACCATGTCCGCTTGACATTTTAGCTGGAGCTCTTTCACTTACTATAGTGGCAACTTTAGATACAATAGTTGGAGATCCACTTTCACCTGGAGTTCCTAATCCAATAAATTCAGTACCTAAACCAACATCATCAATACTAAATATTGTAATTTCACTATTATTTGCTCTTACTGCACCAGCAAGAGATTTTCTTCTTGGATCAATTCCAGTAGGAGTGAAACTCATAGCACAAGGAAGAGGTAAGCTCATCATTTGATAACCACCCTCAATAATTCTTTTTGCTTGAACCTTTCCATCTACCATATTAGCTGTTTCTATAAAAGTACCTTGAGGTATTCCCATAAATTCTGCTACTTGTGATGGAACATGAGCAGTATCACCATCAGAAGTTTGACGTCCTGCAACAATTACGAAATCTTCATTTAATCCTTTTCCAAATCCAAGGTGCTTAAGCATTGTAGAGATAGCAAGACCAGTAGCATAAGTATCTGACCCACCTAATTTTCTATCACTTAGTAGATATGCTTCATCATATCCTAGAGCAAGAGCAGTATTTAAAGAGTCTGTAAATGATGGTGGTCCCATAGAACATACTATAAGTTTTGCATCAGGATTTTCACTTTTTAACTGAAGACCAGCTTCTAGACCATATTGACAGTCTACATTAATTATAGACTTTGCCTTTGTTCTATCCATTAAACCATCTTCACCCATTCTCATCTCTGATGCTAATGGTACTTGTTTCATTAAACTAATTATTGTTAAAGCCATAATCTCTCCTACATCTCTCTATATTCTGGACCATCTTCACCATATGGTGTAGTCCATGTAATACCACCATTTGGTGACTTGATATCACAAGTTTTACAATGCAAACAGTTTTCTGCGTGCTTTCTTAAACTTTTATTACCATCTTTATCTACATGTAGCTCATAAACTTCAGCTGGACACATAGCTTCTTCACTTAGACCATACTCTTCAATATTTGATGATTGGAATTGATCTTCATTATTAATCACTAGATGACATGGTTGATGCTCATCATGCATAGCTCTTGATTGATAAACAGTTGTAACTTTATCAAAAGTTAATTTTTTATCAAAATCTAACTTACTTCCAAATCTTTCTTTAAATGGAGTCCCTCTAAATTCAGATACTTTTTTAGTCTCACTTGCATCACTATGTGTTTTAGGTACAAATAAACAAAAACCACCAGTAAGAAGTTGAACACCAAATTTAAGCCCACCAACTATCATACCATCTTGCATAACAGCTCTAAAGTTTCTAACTGGATACAATTCATCTTTAATTCTACTAGCATCAATAAGTTCTTTATAGTGTGCTAAGCTTGCTGCTGAAGTATCACCTTTTACAATAGCATGTGCTGCAGTAGAAGCAGCACACATACCAGATGTAACAGCTAAGTGAATACCTTTAAGTGCTGGCATAGCAACCATACCTGCGCTATCTCCAACAATCATTACATTGTCATCATATAGTTTTGGCATAGAGTTCCATCCACCTTCAGGAAGTGTTTTAGCTCCTGCTTCAATCACTGAACCACCTTCTAAGATAGCTTTAATTTTTGGATGTTGCTTCCATACTTGCATTGCACCATGAACATCAAAACTTGGATCAGCATAATCAAGTCCAACAACCAGACCTAATCCTACTTTATTTCCTTCCATTCCATAGATAAATCCACCACCAAACTCTTGACCATCTATTAGTGGATAACCCATAGTATGATATACAGTTCCTGGTTCAATTCTACCTTCTAGTACAGACCAACTTTCTTTTACACCCAAAGAATAAATTTGTGGATTAGAAGACTCATCTAAATCAAATTTATTTATTAATTGTTTTGCTAGATTACCTCTAGTACCTTCTGCCAAAATTGTAATACCTGCTTTTACAGATGTACCTTCTTGATAATTTTTTTGTGCAACACCATTATGATCTACACCAGTATCTTTAGCTTTAACACCAACAACTTTACCGTCTTCATATAATATTTCATCAATCGCAAAACCAGGGTAAACTTCAACTCCTCTAGCTGTAGCACATTGTGCTAAATAGCCACAAATTTTTCCTAATGATGCTATTTTATTACCTATGTTATTCATATATGGTGGATGGAATGGTAAAGTAAACTCACCATCTTCACTTAGTTTAGAAGTTTTGTCTACTTTTACTTCACTATCAAATGGAATTTCACTAAATTCTTCATCGCTTAATAGCTCTTTAAAAGCATCTGTTTTAATAACAGCACCAGAAAGGATGTGTGAACCAATTAATTCACCCTTTTCAAGAAGGATTATTCTTTTGCTTTCACCTTTTTCTTTTAGTTTATCAGCAAGATGTATAGCAGTTGATAGACCAGAAGGACCACCACCGACAATAAGTACATCTGTTGATATTGTATTTGTATTACTCATATCTCTCCCCTTTGATATTATTGTAATTAATAGTAGCAAAAATATAAAAAAAATGATTGACTTATATCAAGAATATAGTGATTTGAAAATATAAGTAATAGATTATAGTCATAAAGTCTATTACTTAAAGTTATATTTTAAGTTTTATTTGAAGAATTTTAATTCGTATAGTTTTTCAGTTAACTCTCTTACGCTTTGAACTGACTTGGCAAATCTTTCTTCCTGGAATGGTTTTAAAGTCATATTGATAACTTTTTCAACTCCATTAGAACCAATCATTGCCGGAACACCAGATACAATATCTTTATGTCCATAATGACCTTCAAGCTTAACAGCACAAGAATGAATTTGTTTTGTATCTCTTAAAATTGCTTCAACCATTACAATAGTTGACTTTGCAGGTGCATAGTATGCAGATCCATCACCCAATAAATTAACAATTTGTGCTCCACCATTTTTCGTTTTTTCTACAATATCATTAATCTCATCTGGAGTTAATAAATCCTCAATAGGAACTCCTGCAACAGTTGTAAATTTAGGAAGTGGTACCATAGTGTCACCATGTCCACCCATTACTGTTGCTCTAATCTGACCAGCACCATATTCTAGTTTTTCATAAATAAAGTGTGCCATTCTAGCAGAGTCTAAAATACCAGCCATTCCTAAAACTCTTTCTTTAGGGAAACCAGTTTCTTTTAGCATTACATATGTCATTACATCAAGTGGATTAGAAACTACAATTACAATTGCATTAGGAGCATGTTTTTTAATTTCGTGTGCATATCCTTTTACAATTTCAGCATTTTTAAGTAGTAGATCATCTCTATCCATACCTGGAGTTCTAGGAGCTCCAGCTGTTACCACTACAACTTCACTGTCAGCAATATCTTCAGGACCTTTGGCAGCTTTTACAACTGTATGTTGTCTTGCAGCATTTGCAGCTTGGGACATATCTAAGGCTTTTCCTTCAGCAACTTGTTGGTTTCTACCTCTTAGTACTACTTCATGACATATACCATTCATCGCTAAGATAAATGCTACAGTTGACCCAAAATTACCAGTACCAATTACTGTTACTTTTTTATTTGCCATCATTTTCCTTTATTTTGTAAATTTTAGTATATTGTTTATTTCGTAATGAATAAAGGTTAAAACTAAGATATAAGTTTTGATAAACTTATATCTTAGTTTTAACAAACAAAAGGTAGGTATTTCTACCTACCTTTCATAAGTAAAATTAATAATTAGATATTATCAATAATGTTATTTAATGTAGCAGATGGTCTCATAGCTTTTGAAGCTAATTCATCATTTGGATGGAAGTAACCACCAACATCTTGAGCTTGACCAGCAACTGATAATAATTCAGCCATAATAGTTTCTTCATTTTCTACTAGTGCAGCAGCTACAGGAGCAAACTTAGCAGCTAATTCTGCATTGTCACCTTCAGCAAGTGCTTTTGCCCAGTATTGTGCAACGAAGAAGTGAGAAGCTTTATTATCTGGCTCTCCACATTTTCTTGAAGGCTCTTTAGAGTTATCTAAGTAACCATCATTTGCAGCATCAAGTGCAGCTGTTAATGCAGAAAGTTTTGCATCAGAGTGTTTGTTACCTAAGAATCTTAAAGACTCAGCAAGTGCTAAGAATTCACCTAATGAATCCCATCTTAAGTGACCTTCAGCTAAGAATTGATCAACGTGCTTAGGAGCAGATCCACCAGCACCAGTTTCATATAATCCACCACCAGCAATTAATGGTACAATTGACAACATTTTAGCAGATGTACCAAGCTCAATAATTGGGTACATATCTGTAAGGTGATCTCTAAGAACATTTCCTGTTACAGCAATAGTGTTTTTACCTTCTCTTACTCTAGCATTTGTAAATCTAGTAGCATCTGTAACTTTCATGAATTGAATATCTAATCCTGAAGTATCGTGATCTTTTAAGTACTCATTTACCTTTGTAATAAGTTGTGCATCGTGAGCTCTGTTTTCATCTAACCAGAATACTGCAGGAATACCTTCTAATCTAGTTCTTTCAACTGTTAATCTTACCCAGTCTCTAATTGGAATATCTTTAGTTCTAGCAAGTCTCCAGATGTCACCAGCTTCACATTCAAATGACATTAATACACCATCAGCACCTGTTACAGTAACTGTACCAGCTTCAGCTAATTCAAATGTAGTAGGGTGAGAACCATACTCTTCTGCTTTTTGTGCCATAAGACCAATATTTTGCATTGTACCCATAGTAGTTACATCGTACTGACCATTTTTAACACAATCAGCTACCATTTCTGCATGGAACATACCGTAAGTTGAATCAGGAATAACAGCAACAGTTTCTAGTGCAGCACCAGTTCTATCCCATTGTTTACCACCTTCTCTTACAACTACAGGCATAGAAGCATCAATAATTACATCGTTTGATGCATTGAAGTTTGTAGTACCTTTATCAGAATCAACCATTGCTAATTTTGGAGCATCAGATTCTAATGCAGCTAAGAAATCAGCTTTGATTTGAGCTTCATCAGCATGACCAGCAATTTTCTTTTCTAAATCAGACATACCCATATTTGGGTTTACATTTAATGATGCAAATGTATCAGCATACTTAGTGAATACTTCTTCGAAGAAGATTTCGAAACCATGACCAAACATAATTGGATCAGAAATTTTCATCATTGTAGCTTTAAGGTGTAATGACCAGATTAAATCATCATTTTTAGCTTCTTCAATTGTTTTTTTGTAGAATGCTCTTAATGCAGAAATTGACATAAATGTACCATCAATTACTTCATCAGCTATACAATCAATAGTAGTTAACTCTTTACCGTTAAGTGCGATAGTTACTTTTTGATCTTTATCTAAAGTTACAGATTTTTCATGTGCAAAGAAATCTCCATTACCTTCCATATGTGCAACTCTAGCTTTAGAGTTTTCAGCAAATGCTTTAATTCTATGAGGATTATTTTGAGCAAATTTCTTAACAGCTTTAGCTGCTCTTCTATCTGAGTTACCTTCTCTTAATACTGGGTTAACAGCAGAACCTAAACATACACCATATTTAGCTTGAATCTCTTCTTCAGCAGCATTTGATGGATTTTCAGGGTAGTTAGGAATATCATAACCTTGACCTTGAAGTTCAGCAATACAATCTTTTAATTGACCAACAGAAGCAGAGATATTTGGAAGTTTAATAATATTTCCATCATCTTGAAGTACAACTTCACCTAATTTAGAAAGCTCATCTTCAGCTAAACCCATTGCAGCTAAAACTCTACCTGCTAGAGAGATATCAGAAGTTACAACTTCAACACCTGCAGCGTTTGTAAAAGCATTTACAATTGGTAAAAGCGAGTAAGTTGCTAAAGCTGGTGCTTCATCAATTTTTGACCATATAATTTTTGACATATGTTTCCTTTTTTTATTAATTTAATGTAGCATCATGATAGCATACTTATCTTAAAATTATTTTAATGAACTGATTTCCAGAGATCTTGTATGTTTTTTTTTCGTTTGGTAACAGTTTTTTTTCTTATTTTTCTATTTTGCTTAATATTTCTTTTATGCTTCTTATAATTTGTAGTAAATATATGCTTTTTCCCATTCTTTGATTTTACAAAATATAGATAGTTTGTCTTCTTTGGAAAAATTGCTGCTTTAATTGCATCAAAGCTAACGGCACAGATTGGATTAGATGGTAAGCCTTTAATTTTATAAGTATTAAAATCACTTTTATCAGACTTTATCATTTTTCGTGTAACTTTTGTATGAGAATATTTTCCATAATTTAAAGTACCATCCATCTGTAAACGCATATTTTTTTTCAAACGATTATGAATTACACTTGATATAAGTGGCATCTCTTCTACAGATGCAGCTTCTTTTTGGATAATAGAAGCAATTGTTATATATTTATACCATTTCTTTTTATTATAATGTGCGACAACTTTTTTGCTAAATGCTTCATATTTTCTATTTGTATAGTTTGTTAAAAAGAATATTATTCTATCTTCAGACATGCCAAGTGGAAGATAATATGTCTGGGCTAAAATATTTCCATCTTTTTTATATACATGTTCTTTATACGATATTTCAAGTTTTTTAAGTGAAAGATTTAATTGTTTTGATAGATCTCTTAAGAAAAAATATGATGTCTCACCAGGTATGAGTGTGATGGCCTTCATTGCAGCCTTACTAGTTGTAAGTTTATATAAAAAATCACCTTTTGTCATATGTGTTTGCTTAAGATCTATCCAGCCACTTTGTGGTTGACCTATGATTCTTAATATTAAATTATCAAGTATATTTAGATTATATGATGTTGAAGATAAATATGATACAATAGTATTAATAGAGCCAGATGGTATATGTATTACTCTGTTAGTATTTAGTGTTAGTGTAAAATAAAATGCTAAAGTAATTAGAAATAGATAAAGGAAGTCAAAAATAAAAAATAAATTATATGCTCTTTTTTTTGTCATTTGTTTTAGTTTCCTTGGACTATATTCTTGGTTGACTTTTATTGGTATTCATATCGATAGTATAAACTATAAACAATATAATATTAGTGGATTGTATATTAAACTTGATAAAAAGCTAATATTAGAGGCTAGTGATATAAAAATTACATCTAAAGCTGTAGCAAGCAATAATATTGAACAAGTTAAAAAACATATAATGTCACTACCTGTAGTTTTAAAGTATTTTCAGAAAATTGATATTACAAATCTTCAAATTAATGATAATAACTTATATATTAAATTTGATACAAATAAATTTTATTTTAACTCTGATAATATCTATGTAGAAGCAAGACCTAAATTTTCTAAACATAATATTAAAATATTTATTCAAGAAGCAATCATTAAACAATATAATATCAATATTGATGGTCAAATTAATATTGATACTAAAAATAATAATTTTATATATACTGGTAATGTTAAATATAAAAATCAGGCACTAAGGCTAAATATCAAAGGTGATAAAAAGTTTATTGACTTAGATGCTTCAAGTGGTGATCTATCTAATATATCTCTTACTAAAGATTTTATAAAACTTGATTCAGCTATTGAAAAATGGTTATATACATATGTTAAAGGGATTCATAATTTAGATTCACTTAGATTTAAATATGATATTGAAAATTCTAAAATTGTTAAGAATTCAATAAAGTTAAATACTAATGTTAAAGATGCTTTGGTTTATTTTAAAGATAATCTAAAACCAGTAAAAGTATCTAATATAAATATTAAATATCACAATAATAAATTATTATTTAAATTTAAAAATCCAATATATAAAGCTACTAAGCTTGATGGTTCAAGTTTATATATAGATAATATTGATACAGATAAAAGGTCAAATTTATATTTAAATTTAAAATCAAAAGCTAGACTAAATAGTGATATCGGTGAGATACTTAAAGCTTATGATATTAATTTAGATCTTACACAAGAAAGTGGTTCCCTTGATACTGATATGAATATAAAGATAGATCTTTCAAATGATAATATAGATATAAATGGTACATATAAGATACAAAATTCAGATCTAAGGCTAGGGAAATTAAACTTTTATATCAAGAGTAGTGTAGTTAAAATTCATAATAATATTGTAGATATAAAAGCTAATAGAGTACTATTATTAGATGAAAAATTAGATATTAACTTAGATGATTTTAAATTAAATACAAAGACAAATACAGCAGTAGGTGAAATATTTGTTAATAAATTTAAAATTGATGATGATCTTATTGATATTCAAAATATTAAATCTGCAATATATATTGATTTTAAATCAAATCCTGTTGTTAATATACCTAACTTTAGTACTATTATTGAAGTTAATGATGGATTTACTAGTGTTGAATTTAATGATATTGAAAAATATAATACATATAGCAAGCTAATTAGGGATAATGGCTTGAACCAAGGTAATATATCTTTAGAAATTAAAAAAGATAATAAAATGAACTTTATTGCTAATATTACTAAGTTAGACTCTCCATTAATGATTGATAATGTTAAATTGATTGGAAATATAGATAAAAATCACATTAATATTTATTCAAGTGATAAAAAGATTAAATTATTTTTAGATGAGGCTAAAACAAATATTTTTATAGATGGTATTGATATTAATAAGTCAAAAATAAAAACAAAGATAGATTCAAATCCTAAAAATGATTTAAAAGTTGAGGCTATTAACTCTAATATTATTTTAGAGGATGGTAAAAAACTTCTATCAGATAAATTTATATATATCAATAGAGTAAATGGAGATATTGATTTTGATCTTAATTATAGTAATACAACAATTGCATTTAAGACAGTTAAAAATAGTTCTACTATAAATATTATAGATGCAAATAAGATTTTTATAAATAGTTTCATGGGAAATGATGATTTTATTTCAAGTGGTAATGTAAATATTTATGGTAAATCCAATAAAGATGATAAATATGTATATAGTGGTGAACTATCTTTAAAAGATACAAATTTTCAGGATTTTGCAGCATTAAATAATATTCTTACAATGATTCAAAGTTCATCTGCTATTGCTAATCCACTATTGGCTTTGCCAACATTATTTAGAATGGTAAAAGGTGATATAAAATTAAATGGATATATGGCAATAGATGGGACTATTAAATATGCATATAATCATGAAAATAAGTTTTTAAACTTACATAATATTCAAACAAAGGGTGCGGAAATAGATTTTGATGGATCTGCGATAATTGACTTAGATAAAAGAACAATTAACTCAGAATTAAAAGTGATATTTTTAAAAGATATTGTAAATATAGGATCAAAAATACCAATTGTAAATCTTTTAGTAAATAAGAAAAATAAAATCTACTCAACAATCAGTATTAATGGTAAGCTTGAAGATCCGGAAACTAAATTTATACTATTTAATCCATAGATTTAAAATTCAAATCCTCCGCCAGATCCTTTACTCATAGATTCGTAAACAGATTTAACATATTGTTTTCTTATGATGCATTCTAATAGTTTCTCACATTTTGTACAGCTATCTATATTTAGATTTTGTTGACATTGCTTAATAATTTTTAATTGCTCTTCAAGAGCTAAATCCCAATTATCAAGCTCTTGACTCTTATCATCCATTGTTTGAATAAACTTCTTTTACAGTTTTAATTTCATCTTTACTACCAAAGAAACATGGAGATGTGTCATGAATATGATTTGTTTGAATCTCTAGTACTCTATTTTTACCATCGATTGCTTCTCCTCCAGCGCATTCATAAGTAAATGCAAATGGAAATACCTCAAAAAGTTGTCTTAATTTACCTTTTGGAAGATCAGATGTACTTGGATATGAGAATAAGCCACCACCTTTTAGAAGTATTTGATGAAGGTCTGGTACCATACCACCACTATATCTTAATCTATACCCATCCTTAAAGAATTGATCAATCATTGTTTTATGGTAAGGAGGCCAACAAGCTTGAGTTGAACCAGGAGACATTAATTTACCTTTTTGATTTAGTTGTATATCATGAAGGTATACAAATTCACCTTTTTGTAATCTATACATTTGAACGCTATTATCCCTAGCAATTACCATTTCAACTCTTGGACCAAATATAACATAAATTGATGCTATAATATTTGCTCCTGTAAAGTCATTTTCATATATACCATAGATTGATCCAACAGATAAGTTTACATCAACTAAACTACTTCCATCTAATGGATCATAAGCAATTAGATATTTACCATTTTTATTTATATCAACAATATGATCTTGTTCTTCACTAACAATTTTTTTTATTGAAGAAAGTTTTTTGAATTCATTTTCAATTACCACGTCGCTAGCTATATCAAGTTTTAATTGAGTATCACCTGTACTATTTTGATTTTCACTTTTTGCCGTATCACCTTCTTCAATAATCTCTTTTATTTTTAATGATGATCTTTTTATTGCTTCAATTATATCTTGCATTTTATACCTTTTTACTATTAGTTTTAATCCATTCAACAATCTGTTCCGGATTATTTAAATCAAGTGCTTTCATATTTGTTGGTATTGTATTTTTATCAATACTATCATCAATAGCTAGTGTATCACTAACATCAAAATAATCTTCATTTAATTTATTTCTACTAACACAAATTCTAGGAAGAGGAAGTGTCTTTAAACCTTCTACAAGTAAAAAATCAAAATCATTAAACATATTTATAATTTGATCTATTGTAGATGTTTGCTTTTTAAATATTGTTGTTTTATTTGGACTAACCACTGCAACATCTGCACCTGTTTGTGAAAACTTAAAACTATCTTTACCTTCTTTATCAAACATTGCTTTATCTTTTGGATCATGTTTTACAATTGCTACTTTATACCCTTGGTCTTGAAGTATACTTGAGACCTTAACAATTAAAGTTGTTTTACCACTATTTGATTGACCTGTAAATGCTACTGCTAATCTAATACCCATATTTATCCTTGATGTTTGACTGTAAATTAAAGACATTTTATCCAAATTATAATATAATTCAAATTATGAAATTTTTTATACAATTAACTATATTGACATTCTTGCTATTTTTATCTGGCTGTACAACACAATCAGCCTTTAAGGTATTTAAAACTGATACATACTCAAATGCATTTAATAGTGTATTTGATTCCACAAAGGTGTATCAAGATACATTACAATATACAAAAAAAAGTGATATTATAAATAGTAAAAATGAAGTTGACGCAATTTTAAATGTAACATATCTAAATCCGACATCAAGTACTTGGGACAATCCAAATAGTCATGCTTTTATTATTGGTATTTTTATAGTTAATGATAATGAATCTTTAGATAAAAGTTTTATCAATAATCCAGAATATAAATTAACTATCAATAATAAAAAAGTCAAAAATATCAAGGCTGTTGATGATAAAATGAATATTAGAGGTTCAATTCCTATGGAAAATAAATGGGCAAAGTATTATCTTGTACAAATAAGTACAAAAGATTTTGATATTGTATCTAACAAAATAGTTATTCAATTATCAAATACTCTTGGTCAAAAAGCCTCTGTAAATTTCCAACCAGTTTTATAAGCTATTAAATAGATCATTAATAGTCACTTTTTCACCTAAATAGTTTGCATATATATAATAATTTGCAAGTACTTTTTTACCATACTTTCTTGTTTCATTATATGGTAACATCTCTAAAGATAGATAAGGATCATATTTTTTATTTTTAAAATATCTTTTTATTACAATGTTTTTTGTAAAGCCAATACCACCATTATAAGCATATGATATAAATAACGGATGTTTGAGTTTATTTTCTAGAAAATTTAAATGATGATTTGCATATACTATATTTACTTCTGGTTTTAATTGATCATTTATGTTATAAATCTCTTTACGCTCTTTTGCAATTGATTTGCTTAGAAATGGCATAATTTGCATAACACCCATAGCATAAGCAGTAGATATAGATGTTGGTATAAATCTACTCTCTTGTCGTGCTATTGCATAAATTAAAGCTTTTCTTTTAATATTTATATTATTGCTATTTAATATATCTTCATAAGG
>CAZWLA010000006.1:21458-40745 GCA_964633845.1 uncultured Arcobacteraceae bacterium
TTAAAGCTTTTCTTTTAATATTTATATTATTGCTATTTAATATATCTTCATAAGGAGTAATAAAATAAGAATTTTTGTATCTGTAATATCTTTCACTAACAAATGCTAAATGTGGCAGAGTATTTTTTTTTGAAAAAATATCTTGATATTTAATATAATCTTCCTTAGATATTTTACGACTTTTATTTAAAATGGGAAACCATGAGAATGGTGTTGTTGTATTAAAATATATATCTTTTGCTGATGATTGATTAATCTTATAGAAGATACTTTGTGGCTTTTTATTTGTTAGTTCAAGTGCATAAAGTGAATATATATTTATATCCCATGAATTTGATAGTTTATTTAAATATTTTTTATCTTTTGTTAGCTGGTATTGCCAAAATATTACTTTATCTTTATCAAATTGATAATAAGCTTTTTTACTTGAATCTTTTAGATACTTTAGTGCTATTTCTATTTTATCATGATTAATAGCATTTAAAGCCAGATAAAACCTACTTAGATGTGATAATTTTGTTGTATCTATATCAAAAAATGATTTTTGTATTATATCTAGTTGTGGTGTAGTAACTATTAGCTTAATTGTTGTTTCAAATTGTTTTTTATCTATTAGCCTTTTTATTGTTTTTTTAGGAATTGGATAGTTGAAATTAGCAATTCTAAATTTACTACCACATTGATTAAAAGTATCAAAAAATATATCTTCACTTGATGATACAAGTTTTGTAAATGGATATATTGCATTAATAATTTCAAATCGTCTAGCACTATTTGGATAATTATACTGTGTTGTTGATATTATTTTTTCTAATTGATTATTATTTAGTTTTGTTGCACTAAATGTACTCATACCAATCTCTACACAACCATCACTCTTATTTACTAGATTAATCCCTTTAGCTTTTTTACAATTTATCACTTCAGTAGTTTCTTTATGATTTAATTTATTTGCATATCTTTTAAGTAGCTTCCAGTTAACTGATTTAGCTTGACCAAGAGCATCAATAGCTTGCTCTTTAGTTATATCTTGATTTAGGTACTGCCAAATATAAAAATCTTTTGCAATTGTTCTTGGTTTGCTTGATAGCCATTCTAGTGTAATGTCATTATTTGCGAATATATTTGTAGTAAAAATTAATAGTATTGATAGTTTAATAAAATTCATACATCTATTGTACTAAAATTTGGCTATGAATTGGAATAATATAATGAAAAAAGAACAACAAAAGGATTATTATAAGTTTTTAGAAGAGTTTATAGAAGTAGAGTATAAAGCAAAAACTATATATCCTTCTAAAGATAAAATATTTAATGCATTTAATCTAACAAATTTTGAAGATATAAAAGTTGTTATTTTAGGACAAGATCCATATCATGGATTAAATCAAGCTCAAGGCTTAGCATTCTCTACACCAAAAGAGATTAAGAACCCACCATCACTAAGAAATATTTTAAAAGAGATTCATAATGAATTTAATAAAGAATCAATATGTAATGATGGTGATCTTACACCTTGGTCTAAGCAAGGAGTTTTACTTATAAATGCAATTCTTACAGTTGAAGAATCAAAGCCAAAATCACATGAAAAAAAAGGCTGGGAGATTTTTACTGATAATATTATTAAATATATTTCACATGAAAAAGAAAATATAATATTTATACTATGGGGTTCACCAGCAATTAAAAAAAGTAAAATTATAGATACAAATAAGCATTTTGTATTAACTGCACCACATCCAAGCCCTTTATCAAGTTATAGAGGTTTTTTTGGATGTGGTCACTTTAAACAGACAAATGAGATTTTAGAGTCAATTGGAAAAAATCCAATTGATTGGTAATTTATACTATTCCAGCAAATAATTTTGATAAAAAAGTTTGCATAAAAATTAGAGCAAAAATTAAAATTAATGGTGCTAAATCTATACCACCAAAGACAGTTGGAATAACTTTTCTAATAGCTGCATAAGCTGGTCTAGTTAGCCTATCTAGCATTTGAACTATCGGATTATGAGGGTCTGGCTGTACCCACGAAAGTAGAGCAGATATAATAATAACCCATTTGTATAATTCAATAATACCTAATATAACAACCGCAAAACTACTTCCTAACGCTTCAATCATATAATTTCTCCTAAATAATTTTTAATAAATGGATAAACCTTATTTAAATCTGGTCCATTAGTTTCTCCTGTAAGAGCATATCTTAATGGTACAGATAATTGCTTATCACTAAATCCAGTTTGTTCTGTAATATACTTTTTTAAATCATTAAAATCATTAATAAATTGTACATCTTTTAAACAAGCTTTGATTGTTTTATAATCTTCTTGAAAGTTTTCTAATATCTCTTTTTTGGCAAAAATTGTATCAATTTTAGATTTTATTTGTTTTAAATTATCGCATTCATCAAGATATAATTTTGCTAATTTTCCTATATCATCATCAGCATAACCTAATAGTTTAGAAAATCTCATATTCTCTATAAACTTTAAGTACTCTTTATTTATAAGTTTCAACCTATTTATATCAAATTTTACAGATTTTTTTGAAATTCTACTAATATCAAAGTTCTCAATAGCTTCTTCAAGTGTAAAAATTTCTTTTGGTATATCATAGCTTAGTTCTACAAGATAGTTTGCAATAGAAGCTGGTAAATATCCTTCACTAATTAGCCATAAAACACTAATATCAGATGCATTAGTGATAGCTGGTAAATATATATAATTTATCTCTTTGCTATACCCCAATGAGCTTCTAATATCTATTTGTGTAATTGTATCATCTCTATATTTTTCATCTACAATAATTGTTGATATATTCGAGATCATATCATCAATAGCACATGCAAAACTATCTGAAGGTATTGTATCTAATTGTGTTGCCATTTGTGTATGATACTTTGCATTATCACTTTGATTAACAATATACTTATATTCAATAGAGAATAGACCAAGAATTTCCAATATCTCCTTGTCTTGATCCTCAATATTAAGATCTGCATTAAGATCATCAATTCTAATTATTAAGTCTTCATCTAATCGTTTTGATATTATGTGGTTTAATATAGCTAGACGTAAGCTTTCTATATTCATCCCACTCGTGGGAGTGACAGCAAATCTTAACAATTATTTTCCTTTTTTATCTGTTACTATAGCAAAAGATAGTTTATTTATCTCTTGATGTGATTTTATAAATTTATTTAAGTCTTCAAGAGTTAAGTTTTCAATTAGATTTAACTCATCTTGTGGGTAGCTTTGCTCAAAGCCTTTGTAGTACATAGAAAATGCTCTGCTTTGTCTTTGTGATGTTGTTTCTGTTCTAAGTGGCTCAGAACCTAAAAGAAACTTTTTGGCTGCATTTAGTTCATCTAGCGTAACACCATTTGTAATAAATTCGTTAACTATCTCTTTAACTAGCTTTTTTGCTTCTTTTGTATTCTCTAGTTTTGTTTGTAGATGACCTGTAAAATATGTATGCGTTTTTTGATTTACAATATGTCCATATGTAGAATAAGCTAATCCTCGCTTAACTCTAATCTCTTCCATAAGTCTACTACCAAATCCACTACCACCAAGTATAAATGATGCTACTTTTGATTTATAAATATTTTTATCATTATATTTAATATCAAATGGTGAAGCAAAATATATATAAGCTTGTTGTGTTTGTTTAATAATTGTCTTATCTATAGGCTTTGATGATGCTACAATACTATTTGCATCTTTTGTTTTGTTATCATTAAAGTTGACTAATAGTGGTTTCATATCATCTTTTAAGTTTTGAAGCTCAATATCTCCACTTGCAACTATAATTAAATTATTTATATTAAATATATTATTGATCTGCTTTTTGATATCTTTTTTAACAATAGAATCAATTGAGTCAATTGTACCAATACTACCATGCTCTAAAGCTGTATCTTTGAATATTAATGATTTTAATTCTTTGCTTGCAATATAATCAAAATCATTTTCTTTTTGTTTAATTTTACTTTTGATCATAATTTTTAATTTATCAAGCGTTTTGTTTGATATATTTGGATCTTGTAATAGTGAATTCAAAAACTTTAATGCTTTTTTATACTCACTTTTTAAACAACTTACTTCTATTACAAAAGTCTCAAAACCATTTTGAGTATGTATTGAAATTGCTTTTGATTCAAGTTTTCTTGCAAATTTAACTGATCCATCACTTTTAGTACCTTCATTTAGTACTTTTGCAACTAAGCTAGTAAGTCCATGCTTTTTTTTATCCAATATGTAACCACTATTTTTAAAAACTAATTGTAAGTTAAATATAGGTAGTTGTTTATTTTTTTCAAATATTACAGGTATTGTTTTATTATTGTATTTTATCTCTTCAATTGTTGCACTCAATGCTATCCCTTGCATAAATATTATTAAAACTAGAAAATGAAATTTAACTTTCTTCATAAAATCTTTCTAAAATCTCATAAGCTGTATTTCTTTTGGCAGCTTTCTCACCTACATCATTAATCAGATTAATCATTTGTTCTTGATTCATTTGATTTGTAGCTCCTGCTGCACTTACAACATTCTCTTCCATCATAGTAGATCCTAAATCATTTGCTCCAAATTGTAAAGCCATTTGACCTATATAGCTTCCTTGAGTAACCCAAGAACTTTGAATATTTTGAATATTATCAAAATAAAGTCTAGCAACCGCAAGAAGTCTTAAGTATCTATTTGAACTCTGACTTTGGATATTTGGTATCTCTTTAATTAATTGTGTATGTGATGATTGAAAACTCCACATTATATAAGCTCTAAATCCAGCAGTTTCATCTTGAAGCTGTCTAACTCTATCCCAATGTTCAATGATTTGTTCATCAGTTTCTACTGTACCAAACATCATAGTTGCAGTTGATTTAATATCAAGCTTATGTGCTTGTCTATGTACTTCAATCCAATTATCAACATCAAGCTTTTTAGGAGCAATAATATCTCTAACTTCATCATTTAGTATTTCTGCCCCTGCACCTGGTATTGATGCTAATCCTTTTGCTTTTAGTCTTGATAAAACTTCTGCATAAGATATTTTTGATATTTTTGATATATAATCAATTTCTATTGAAGAGAAACCATGTAGAGTAATTTGAGGATATTTTGAACAAATATGCTCTACTAGGTCTTCATACCATTCAATTTTAAGTTTTGGATGAACTCCACCTTGAAATAAAAGTTGAGTACCACCAATCTCTAGCAGTTCATCTATTTTTTGATCAATCTCTTCATATGTAAGTACATATGCATCATCATCTTTTTGATGTCTATAAAAAGCACAGAACTTACAATCAACCCAGCAAATATTTGTATAGTTTATATTTCTATCAACTACAAAAGTTGTTACACTATTTGGATGTAACTCTTTTTTCTTTTTTGTAGCCATTTGACCTAAATCTATCAAAGAGGCATTTTGAATAAGTTCTAATGCTTGTCTATTTGTAAGTCTTGACATTAAAATTGATTACCCATAGAAAATTCAAAGCTAGATGTATGATCTGTAGGATCTGGATTAATAGCACTAGAGAAAATAAATGTTAATGGCCCCATAGGTGATGTCCACTCTAAAGCTGCACCATATCCAGCTTTTGTAGTATCAAAGTCTTGTGCACCAATAGCGCCTGCATCAAGGAAAAATGCAAGTCTCATTTTTGCAGATTCAATTAAAGGTATACTAGCTTCAATAGAGTTTGTAAACATTCTATCATATACTTCATATCCATTATCTTCACTATATCCAAACGCATAAGACTCATATCCTCTTAAACTTCTAGGTCCTCCTAAATAAAACCCAGCATCTCTTATTATACCATCATCATTTAAATTTTCATATATTGATAATGTAGCTTTATATCTTAAAATCATATCAAAGTCTAGATAATCTGCTAAACCATAATAAGTTTTAAAACTTGTATTTGATTTAATATAACTAGTATCTCCACCTAGTCCTGCAAGTTCTAAACTTGTATTAGCAGCTATACCAGATCTTGGAAGATAATAATCATCTGTATTATTAAATGAGATAGATGGAGTAATTGAACTTGTTGTCCACTTTCCATCTACTTGCGTATATGTTGTTGTATAAGTACTGCTACTATAATCTCTATCTATATTTGATAGTCTATAATTAATAAATCCACTTGTGTGTCTATTAAATCTTTTACCAATACCTAAAGCAAATCCATTTGAATTATCTGTATAATCATCTTCGTATGAACTTTCTTTATTATATATATTGAAACTACCAGAGTATTTACTATCATTAATTGATGGATTTTGTACTGATATATTATAGTTTTGTGTTCTTTCTGATGTATCTATAGAAAAACCAAGATTAACCCCAGAACCAAATATATTTTTATCATTAATTCCAGCATTAATCATAAATCCATCATAAGAACCATATCCACCACCAAGCATAATATTACCTGTTCTAGCTTCTGTAACTGTAACAAGTAGATTTATTTTATCTTCAGAAACTCTTTGTTGTTGAATATCAACTCCCTCGAAAAATCCTGATCTTTGTAGTGAATTTTTTGATTCTTTAAAATCTGTTAGTGAATATAGGTCCGTTGGTGCCAAATAAATATCTCTTCTAATTGCACTATCAAGTGTTCTAGTATTTCCAGAGATTATTACATCATTTATATATACTTTTTTACCTGGTAGTACATTATAGTTTACAGATGCAATCTTATTTTCTTTATCCTTTCTAATATCATATTTTACTTGTGCGTATGCATATCCAAGATCGGCAACTGTAGATTTAATAGTCTCAATATCATTTCGTAAATTTTTTATACTAAATGCTTTACCTTTTTTTAGTTTTAATTTTTCAATGATTTCCTTTGGATCTTTTATATTTGAATCAAGGAAAATTAGTATATCTCCTACATTGTATTGTATACCTTCAGTAATAGAAAAATTCACTTCAGATATATTTGTATTAAAGTCTATTTTAGAAAATGCTTTTGTTACTTTTGCATCCAAATATCCATTTCCTAGATATAATTCTTTAATTCTAGCATGTTCATATTTAAGCTGGTCTAGTTTCATCTTACCATCATTTCTACCAAGCATCCACGAGAAAGATTCTTTTTCTTTATTGGCTACAACACCTTCAAAATCACTAAGATCAAATGCTTTTGCACCATGGTAGTTAATTTTAGTGATAACTATTTCACTACCTTTGTTTACATCGAACTTCACTGCAATTGATTTGGGACTAATTTTTTCAATATTTACTTCAATTACACTGTTATAAAAACCTTCTTGCTGCAGCATTTCTAAAAGAGAAGCCTTTGCATTTGCAATTCTTAAGTCTGTATACATACTTCCTTTTTTGATACCCATAGCGGAATATAAAAGCTCTTTATCATCTTCTCTACTTTTATAACCATTAATTTCTATATTAACAATTGATGGCTTTTCAATAAATTTAAATACAATATTTCCATTGTTGTTTTCAATAGATATATCATCAAAGTATCCAAACTTATAGAACTCTTTTAAAGCTTTATTGGCTTTAAAAGTTTCAAGATTATCACCTTTTTTAATTTGTGCTGTTTCAAGAGCAACTTTAGATGATATTCTAGATAAACCTTCAAAGTTTATAGAGTTTATTTGTTCACTAGCCATAATTGCTGTTGATAATATTGGTAATAATAGAAGTTTTTTCAAAACTATCCTTTTAATAATATATGTCTTTTAAAATAGTTTAGATTATAGTATATAATATGTTATAATGCGATTAATATAAAATAATTTAGTATAGGAAATATAGATGAAAATAGGAATTATTACAGTAAGTGATAGAGCAAGTGCAGGTATATATAAAGATTTAAGCGGTAAAGCGATTATAGATACGATAAATGAGTATTTGACTTCACCTTGGGAAGAGGTTTATGAAGTGATTCCTGATGAGCAAGATATAATTGAAGCTACAATGATTAAAATGGCTGACGAACAAAATTGTTCACTGATTGTAACAACTGGTGGTACAGGGCCTTCAAAAAGAGATGTAACTCCAGAAGCTACTGAAGCTGTATGTGATAGGATGATGCCAGGTTTTGGTGAATTAATGAGACAAGAGTCACTAAAATTTGTACCAACTGCTATTTTATCTCGTCAAACTGCAGGATTAAGAAAAGATAGTTTAATAGTTAATCTTCCAGGTAAGCCAAAATCGATTAGAGAATGTTTAGATGCAGTATTTCCTGCAATACCTTATTGTATTGATCTTATGGAAGGTCCATTTATGAAGACGAATGAAGAAGTGATTAAAGTATTTAGACCAAAAGCTAAATAGGTTAGTACAGCTTGCAAGATATTATAAAAAAACTTGATTTAGTAGACTACTTAGATAATCTGCAATCATTATTTGCCAGAGATAAATCTATAATTTTAGAGGGTGATATAAATATTCATTCTAAACTAATTTCTGAGATTTCAAATTATAATTTTAAATCTCCACCAAACTTAGAAAAACTAGATGAACAACTAGTAAGAATTCAAAAGCAAGGTGTATTAAAGTTATATGAGATATATGAATTTATTAAAATTATTAATTATTTTAATTACATTAAAAGGTTTACATTAGAAGGTAAACTACTTGATTGGTTTGAAAAGATTATAATTCCATCATCAATTGAAAACCTAAGTGATGTATTTGACGAAGATGGTAGGCTAAGATCTGGGGTTAGTGAAGATTATGATATAGTCAATACTAATATACTAAATAATAAAGAAAATATAAAACAAGCTCTTCATAAGGTTATTAATGCAAAAAATCTACAGCCATACCTTGTGGATCATCAAGTTCATTTAGTACATGGTGAACAAGCACTACTTGTAAGAGGTGGTTTTAATAAAGTTTTAAGAGCCAAAGTTCTTGATAGAAGTACAGGTGGTTTTTTCTTTGTATTACCTCATAGTATTAGTGACTTAAAACAAAAGCAATCAGATCTTGAAAATTTAAAAGATGATGTATTATATAAATTAGCACAACAATATTCATCGATTTTAAGAGAAAGTTTAATGTTCCTTAAGTTTATCAATAAAGAGTTTGATAGATTTGATCATTATATATCTAGAGTACAGTTTGCTAAACAAAATGATACAAATTTTATATTGCCATCAAAAAAGACAAAGACACAAAAACTTATAAAGTTTAGACATCCTGCATTAAAAGATCCTAAGCCTGTATCAATAGATTTTAGTAAAAATATTATTATGATTACTGGTGTAAATGCTGGTGGTAAAACTATGCTTTTAAAATCTATTTTATCTGCAGTATTTATGTCTAAATATTTAATACCATATAGATGTGATCAAGCTACAATAATAGGTTCTTATAAACAAATCATTGCTGTACTTGATGATCCACAAAGTGTTAAAAATGATATTTCAACATTTGCTGGACGTATGGTGGAGTTTGCAAGTCTATTTAAAAAGCAAGATGCTATTGTTGGAGTTGATGAGATTGAGTTGGGTACTGATAGTGATGAAGCAGCAAGTTTATTTAAAGTTATTATAGAACAATTAGAGCAAAAAAATATAAAAATCATCATTACTACTCATCATAAAAGACTAGCAGCACTCTTAGCTAAAAATCAACAAACACAACTTATAGCTGCACTATATGATGAAGAGAATAGAAAACCAACATATAACTTCTTAGCTGGTACAATTGGTAAGTCTTATGCATTTGAAACAGCAAGTAGATATGGAATACCACAAGGTGTAGTTTCCAAGGCAAATGATGTGTATGGTGAGGATAAAGATAAATTAAATGATCTTATTGAAAGAAGTAGTGCTTTAGAGCGAGAATTAGAATCTAAAATTAAAGATCTTGATGAACAAATTGTTATACAAAAAAGATTAAACTCACAATTAGCATCTAAAAAAGAAGATGCCGATAAAAGTATAAATGAGCAAAAAAATAAATTACAAAAAGAATATCAAGATGCTATAAATGAAGCTAAAAAGATTATAAAATCTACCGATACTAAAGATGCGCACAAGTTACTTAATAGTGCTCATAAAAAAGTATCTACTATTAAAACAAAAAAGATTCAAGAGCCTGCCGATATAAAAATAGGGGATAGGGTTAAGTATAACAATACAAAAGGTACTATTGTCTCTATAAAAGGTAAAAAAGCAGTTATAGAGACAGATGCAGGAATAAAGTTGCAAGCTCTACTTATTGATCTTAGACCAAGTATAAAAGAAATAAAGCTAAAAAAAACTGTTCCACAAAAGGTTAAGATAAAAATTGAAAAACCAAAAGAGGGTTTTATCAAACTAGATCTTCATGGACAAAGAGGTGATGAAGCTTGTGAAAATTTAGATAAATTTATATCAGATAGCTTAATTAATGGTTTTGATGAAGTTTTAGTATACCATGGAATTGGTACTGGAAAGTTAGCACATGCAGTAAAAGAATTTTTAGATGCACATCCATCTATTATCTCTTATGAGGATGCTCCAGCATATTTAGGTGGATTTGGAGCTAAAGTAATTAAACTTTAGCTTTTTGTAATACTATAATTTTCATCATGTAGCAATGAATCATCATATGGATCAAGGTGTATATTTATAACCCAGTTAACATCTTTATCAATATTTGCAATTTGATCCTCTATACGATCACTAGCCCTATGTGCTTCCATTAAGGATATAAGACAATCAAAGACAAGATGTACCTCTACAAATATATCATTTCCTGCTTGTCTAGTTTTTAAAAAATGATAATCATTTACTTTTTCTTCACCATTAATAATTTGTTTAATAAATTCTATTTTCTCCTCATCAACAGCACGATCAAGAAGCATAAGTACACCATCTTCAATAAGTTCATACGCACTATATATAATAAATATAGCAATACCACCACCCACAAATACATCAATAAGTTCAATATTTGTAACAGATACTAAAACTAATGAAATTAAAACTGCTCCATTTACATAGACATCTGTTTTATAGTGTAATGCATCAGCTTTAATTACCATATTGTTTGTTTTTTTAGCAACAGCATTTAGGTATGCTACAAGAGCTATTGTGATAAACAAAGAGATAATCATTACAATAAGTGATATCTCCATATGGCTTGATACTTCACCAGTATATGCTTTTTTGGCTGCTTGATATAATAAAAACAACCCTGACATTGTAATAATTGTTCCTTCAATTACAGATGCTAAAGCTTCTATTTTACCTCTTCCGTAGTTGAATTGCTCATCTGCTTCTTTTTCACTATTTGCTATAGCAAAATAATTAAATACAGATACAAACATATCAAGTATACTATCAACAGCACTTGCTAATACTGCAACAGATCCACTTGCAATTCCAATTATAAGCTTAATAATAGTTAATAAAAAAGCAACAGAAGACGATACAACTGTTGCTTTTTTTTGTAGTGAAATATTTAGTAGCATTTTTACTTTATAGAAGAGACATATTCTTTAATTCTTGAGATACCATCTCTAATAGTATCTTCATCAGTTGCAAAAGATAATCTAAAGTATCCCTCTAAACCAAATGCTACGCCAGGTACTACTGCTACGCCAACATCTTCAAGTAATCCCTTAGAGAATTCCATAGAGTCATTTGATACACCCTGAATATTAACAAATAAATAGAAAGCACCATCTGGTGTTGATACGCTTAGTCCATCAATTTCATTCATAAGTTCACATGCAATATTTCTTCTTTTTTCAAATTCTACCCTCATAGATTCAATAGCACTATCAGCACTACCATTTAAAGCCGTAATTGATGCTGATTGTGTAATAGAGTTAATATTTGATGTTGATTGAGACTGAAGCTTTTTCATTGCTTTCATTAGGTCATTATCTTTGCAAGCAGCATAACCAAATCTCCAACCTGTCATAGCTACTGATTTACTTAAACCATTTACTGTTATAGTCCTATTAAACATATCTTCATTAATAGCAGCAACAGCAGTAAATTTTGTATCTCCATATACAAGCTTTTCATACATCTCATCACTTACAACAGTAATATTAGTACCTTTTAATACTTCTGCGATATCCTCTAATTCATCTCTTGTATATACAGAACCAGTTGGGTTTGATGGTGTTGTTAATACTAGCATTTTAGACTTTTGAGTAATTGCATCTTTTAATTGTTGTGGTGTGATTTTGAAATTAGACTTGTCATCAGTCATAATTTCAACAACAGTACCACCACTAAACTTAACTAATTCTGGATATGTTACCCAGTATGGTGCAGGTATAATAACTTCATCACCTTCTTCGATTCCAGCTTGGAAAATATTAAATAATGTATGTTTAGCACCATTATTTACAATAATATCTGAAATTTCATAGTCAATATTATTATCATTCTTTAGTTTTTGACAAACAGCTTGTCTACACTCAACTGTACCTTCTACTGCTGTGTAAGTAGTTTCATTGTTATTCATAGCTTGTATTGCAGCATCTTTAATAACCTGAGGTGTTCCAAAGTCTGGTTCTCCAGCACTAAAGCTAAGTACATCCTTCCCATCCGCCTTAAGTTGTTTTGATAATGTAGTGATTGCAATTGTAATTGACTCAGATAGTCTATCCATTCTACTTGTTATTTTCATAAATTTTTATTCCTTTTTTAAATCTAATTTTTAGTGTACATATATTCTTTGAGTAATCTCAAGATAATCTAAAGGTTCTTTTGTTTCTTTACAAACTCTTTGACCATTAAATGTTGCACAGTTTCTATATCCAACTGTAAGCTCTTTTGTCTGATATTCATATACTGGATCACACTTAGTAACTTCCCTATAGCTTGTACATCTTTTATTATTTCTAGAATCGTTAGCAATTGCCATACCACTTAGTCCACCTATGACTTTGGCTGCATCATTACCAGATCCTTTGCCAAATTGATTTCCAACAGCAACTCCTAAAATACCACCTATAATAGTATCTACACCAATTGTATTTGTATCTTCATTACCACGGCAATTAACAATAGATTCAACTGTTTGTTCATAACATTTTTCACCAACTTTAACTTTTGTAGTGTATGGCTTAGTAATCGCTATTTGTTCTTCCACCTTAACAGATTGTGCATACGTAGAAGTTCCTAGAGTCAACATTAATAATAACTTTAAATAATTAGTAGTTTTCATACTTGCTCCTTTATTTAGTTATTCTATCTTTTTTTTGATTAATTTTCGTATATCTTCAAATTTATCATATATTTTTTTATTTTTTGCATTATTGTCAAAAATTGCATATGATTTTCTCTCGTAAGGTATTATATCTATAGGCTTTATAATCTCTTTTTTTCTTATCTTTGGTTTATTGCTTACAAAGTATTCAATCTCCTCTATATAGTCTATATCTATATGTTTTAATAGGGATTTTATTAACTCTTTGCTATTCTTAAATTCATTCTTGTATAGTTGATGAGTAAGTACAAAAAAGAGGATATTGTTTTTAGTATAATAAAAGTCAATACCATCTTTTAGATGTAATGGTAATATATCTACTAACTTATCAAGCATACTTTGAGTATTAACTTTTTTAAAGGTAGGATTTATTTTAATATGATTCAAAACTTCACTAATCTTTTGCATGTTGTCATTATATCGACAAGTTTATTAGTTTTAAATGGATGTGGATATAAAGGAGATCCAGTGTATATAGATAAAGATAATAAAAGTATAGTAGTTAAAAAATGATCTATGATTATTTAATAATAGGTACTGGTATTGCAGGTCTTAATGCTGCAAGATATATTCCAAGTGATAAGAAAGTATTAGTGGTATGTAAAAAGTCACCATGGGAATGTAATACATTTTTTGCTCAAGGTGGTATAGCTTCTGCTGTTGATAAAAATGATATTAAAGATCATATAAATGATACATTAACAGCAGGTGTAAATCTAAATGATAAAAAAGCTGTAGAGAAGTTAAGTGAAGAATCTATCGATGCTATTAAGGATTTAATTGATTCTGGCATGAAATTTGACATTAATGATAATGGTCAATTAGCTTATACAAAAGAAGCAGCACACTGTAGAAGTAGAATTTTACATGCAGATGGTGATGCTACTGGTAGAGAGATGCATATGTTTTTACTTCATCAATGTGAACATGAGATTGTAAATGATTCAATTGTTATAGATCTACTTTTTGAAAATGGTGTATGCTATGGTGTTCAACTAAAGCATCTTTATGATAATGGTTGTAAAGAACAAATAGTTTATGCTCATAATACAATCATTGCAAGTGGTGGAGTTGGATCAATATATAGATATCATACAAACTCAACAACAATTGCTGGAGATATACAAGGGATATGTCTTGAAAAAGGAATAGCTCTAAGAGATATGGAGATGATGCAATTTCATCCTACCGTGTATGTTGATAGTCCAACTGCTAGAAAGCAATTACTTACTGAAGCTTTAAGAGGTGAGGGTGCTATAGTTGAAGATGAAGACGGTTATGCTTTTTTAAAAGATTATCATAAAGATGCAGAGTTAGCACCAAGAGATGTAGTTAGTCGTGCTATATTTGATTATAGTAAAAAATATGATACTCAAGTGTACCTATCTTTTAAAAATTTTAAGAAGAAATTTTTCAAAAAAAGATTTCCCAATATCTATAAAAATCTAATGGAATTAGGCTTTGATTTACCATTTGAAAGAGTGCCTATAAGTCCAGCTTTTCATTATAGTATGGGTGGTATTGATGTAGATATTAATGGACTAGTAAAAGGAACTAAAAACCTTTATGCCATAGGTGAAGTAGCTTGTACAGGAGTACATGGAGCTAATAGATTGGCGTCAAATTCACTTTTAGAAGGATTAGTATTTTCAAAAATAGCAGCAACTCATGCACTTAGTAAAGATTTTAAAATTAATCCAGATAATTATACAAAGACTATAAAGCATTATAAGTTAAAAATAGCTACTGATAAAGCTATAAAAAATGATCTAAGAAATTTAATGTGGACAAATGTAAGTATTGTAAGAGAAAAAGACAAACTTATAGAAACGCTAGAAGAGATAGAGTCCTATTTAGAAGAGGATCTTGGTCGACTCTTGTTTTTAAGGCTTCTTACGGCAAAATCTATTATTGAAAGTGCACTAAATAGAAAAAAATCTATAGGTGCACATTATATTAAGGAGAATAATTAATGTTTAAACTTTTATTAGTAAGTTTATTAAGTGTATTTGCGTTTGCAGGTGGAGGAGCGGTTAGCACTGCAGTAACTCCAGACTTAACAATGACTTGGGTTGGTATCTCAAGCTTATTTATTTTTGCAATAGGGTATTACTTTGTTGCAGCAGAGGAGAAGTACCATATAGATAAGGCTAAACCAGCATTATTTATAGGTACTTTTATGTTTATATTAATTGCTATTTACTATGCAGCGAATGGTTTAGATATTGGACTATTACATAATGAAGTAAACCATTTAATTTTAGAGATAGCTGGTATTTTCTTCTTCTTATTTGTTGCAATGACATATATTGAGTCATTAATACATATGAATGTATTTGATGTGTTAAAATACAAATTGGTTACAAAAGGTTATACATATAGAAAATTATTCTGGGTAACTGGATTTATTGCCTTCTTCCTTTCTCCAATTGCAGATAACTTGACAACAGCTCTTATCCTAGCAACAGTTTTAATTACAATTGAGAGAAAAAGAAAAGATTTCTTAGTGCCAGGTGCTATTAATATTGTTGTTGCTGCAAATGCTGGTGGTGCTTGGTCTCCATTTGGTGATATTACTACACTTATGGCGTGGACCGCAGGTAAAGGTACATTTGGCGACTTCTTATTTTTATTTCCAGCTTCAATTGTTGGTTATTTAGTAACTGCATATTTATTATCTAGATTTGTTCCAGTTGAAGTACCAGAGTTTGATGCCCAAAAAGAGAAAAAACCAGTGATGGCAGAAGGTGCAAAAGTTGTAATGGCTTTAGGTATTATGACAATTGCAACTGCTGTTATCTCACACCAAGTATTACACTTACCAGCAATGTGGGGTATGATGTTTGGTCTTTCAATTTTAAAACTTTATTCTTACCAATTAAAATTAAAACATGGTAAAGATCATTTTAATATTTTTGATTCAATAGCAAAAATTGAAAATAATACATTGCTATTCTTCTTTGGTATTTTAGCGGCTGTTGGTGCATTATACTTTATTGGATGGCTCGCATTAGCTGCAGTAGTATATGATCCAAATGTATTAGGTCCTACTTGGTCAAATGTTGGTGTTGGATTCTTATCCGCAATTGTAGATAATATTCCTGTAATGTCTGCAGTTCTTAAAGCAAACCCACTTATGGGACTTGATCAATGGATGCTAGTAACGCTTACTGCTGGTGTTGGTGGATCGATGATTTCATTTGGTTCAGCAGCTGGTGTTGGAGTTATGGGTAAACTACCAGGTATCTATACATTTGGTGCACATATGAAATATGCATGGACAATTGTAATTGGTTACTTTATATCTATTGGTGTATGGTATATACAATATCAAGTGCTAGGAATTGGAGCTTAGACGCTTCAGCCTTAGTAAATAAAAAAGGGAAGAGACTCACATCTCTTCCCTTTTTTAGTATATAAAGTCTCTACTATGAGCAGTGTCCACCACCACAACATCCACTATGTGATTGTTGCTTAGCATTTACTGCTATTGTAAAATTATTTCCATCTTCGCTTAATTCAAAATCATGTTTTCCACAAAATTTTGCATTCATATGATTTGTCATTAATTGACCTTGTAATAATGCATCATCTTTAGATTCAAATTTCATTCCATTTGTATAGTCACTTTTCTTAAAGCAACCACATTCATTTGTAATATTAATAGTAAACATATTAATCCTTTAAATTATTTTCATAATTATAATAATAAGATTTTATTATTATTTATAATTTAAAATCTATTTTTATTAATTAAGCTATTTTTAATTACAAAAATCGGCTAATAGACCAGCTTTTAATCCCATATAAGTCTCTTCATCTACTAACTCTTTTACGATAGCTAGTCCAAAACATATAGCAGTACCTGGTCCTCTAGATGTAATTACGTTTTCATCCTTCACTACACTGCTTATATTATCATATCCTTCAGTTCTTATTCCATCTTCACAGCTTGGATAGCAAGTATAGTTTTGGTTCAGTACTCCTGCAGTATGAAGTGCAAATGGTGCAGCACATATAGCACCTAATAGTTTATTGTTATCATATTGTATTTTTAACATACTTTGAATAATACTATTTTGTGAAAGAACTTCAGTACCACCAAAACCACCTGGCAATACAATCATATCAAATATATCATTTTGAATATCATCGACTAAACAATCAGCTTGTATAGTAATATTATTTGCACCAATTATTGATAAACTACCAATTCCTGCAACAATTACTTCAATTCCTGCCCTTCTACATACATCTATGATAGATACTGCTTCTATCTCTTCAAAGCCTTTAGCTAGTGGTACTAAAATTTTTGCCATTATAAATTCCTTTTTATTAGATTTGATAAATTATTTGCATCTAGTGCACCAGATACTCTTTCAGCTTCTCTCCCATCTTTAAAGACTATAAGTGTGGGTATACTTTGTATTTTAAATCTAGACCCTAATAACTGTTCATTATCTGTATTTATCTTTACAAATAGAGCTTTAAGAGGAAAAATATTAGCAACTTGTGTAAATGTAGGTGCCATCATTTTACAAGGACCACACCATGGTGCCCAAAAATCTGCTACTACTGGTAGATCACTATTTACAATTACTTCATCAAAATTTGCTGTTGTTAACTCGATTGGAGTAGTATCAAGTAATGAGTTTTGACATTTTCCACAATTTGCTTTAGAATAAGAGTCTTTTTTAGGAATATTATTTACACTCAGACAACTTTTACAGACAACTCTCATATTAATTACCCTTTAAAATATTTATAATTAATTATATCACATATTTTCCCAATACCAATAAAATGAAGTAATAAGTCCTGGTGTCTTTGCTTTTGATTCATCAAATATAAAATCTCTTGCTTGAGTTAAAGGCAAATATTCTAGCTCTATTTGTTCATCATTAATACCACCACCATCATGAGTTTTCATTGATTCATCAATAGTAGTAAAATATAGATGTTGCTTTGCTCCACTAACTCCTACATTTGTAAAAAAAGATGTAATTTTTCTAATACTATTTATATCTACTTTATATCCACACTCTTCATCTATTTCCTCTTTTACAATCTGTTCTAGTGATACATCTTTATCTATAATACCTGCACATAGTTCATAGGTAAAAGGATAGTTTTTATCATGCAAATATACAGGTGGCCTAAACTGCTTGACCAACACAAAAGCATCTTTTGTAGAATGATATAAAAGTATAGAAACACTATCAAAAGATTGTACAGCTTCCCAGCTTTTTGGAGTATTATTTTGAGTATAGTTTATCCTTACAGGTTTTACAAACCTTGGATTTTCTAGTTGTGTTGTTGTTAAGTTTTTAATATCTAAATTTTTCATTATTTAATACCTTTTTCTATTTTAATAAATATATTGATTATAACATGATAGAATCACATAATATTAAATTAAAAAAACTTAATAAAAGGTATTATCTAATGAAACCATACAAAATTATAATAATCTTAGTAAGTATTATATTATTATTTTTACTAGTTGGTAAAAAATTATATATTGATGCAATAGCGTTTGCTACTAATGATTGTAGTTGGTACAAAAAAGTTTCTAAGGGGCAAAATGAATATACTAGCTATACTAAAAAATATATTTATTGTAAGGTTGAAAATTTACTAAGTAGTCCAGCTGATGCTAAATATGATTATGTAAGTGATATTAACTTCAATGGATTATCATATTCTAAATTTCCATATCTTGAATGTTTACCTGATTTAATCTTATCAGATTATCAAAGACAAGAGTGTAAAAACCCATCAAAGAGACACTTTATTGATAAATTTAAATATCCTGATCTTAAATTAAGTAAAGTACTTGACACAAATAATATCTATCAAGTTAAAATGGAAGACGAAGATAGCTGTACAGATTCATTCAGACTAGGTCGTTTATTTAGTATTGAAGGATATAGAGATGTTAATAATGATGGATATATGGATATCATTATGGTCATCACAGAACTAACAGAAGATAAGACTACATTAACAATGAGTCCAGTAGTTCTATCACGATATGAAAATGGTAATTTATTTGTAATAAAG
>CAZWLA010000007.1:0-40259 GCA_964633845.1 uncultured Arcobacteraceae bacterium
TAGAGATATATGGACCAGAGAGTTCAGGTAAAACTACACTTACTCTTCATGCAATCGCAGAGTGTCAAAAAGCAGGTGGAGTATGTGCATTTATTGATGCAGAGCATGCCCTTGATGTAAAATATGCTAAAGATATTGGAGTTGATACAGATAATCTTCTAGTATCACAACCAGATTATGGAGAGCAAGCATTAGAGATTTTAGAGACAGTTATTAGAAGTGGAGCAGTTGATCTTGTAGTTGTGGATTCTGTTGCAGCACTTACTCCAAAAGTAGAAATTGATGGTGATATGGATGATATGCAAGTTGGTGTTCAAGCTAGACTGATGTCAAAAGCACTTCGAAAAATAACTGGACTTATGAATAATATGAATACTTCTGTTATATTTATTAATCAAATTAGAATGAAAATTGGTATGACAGGATATGGAAGTCCAGAAACTACAACAGGTGGAAATGCACTTAAGTTTTACTCTTCAGTTAGACTAGATATACGAAGAATAGCATCACTAAAACAAGGTGAAGATATTATTGGAAATAGAACAAAAGTAAAAGTTGTGAAAAATAAAGTAGCACCTCCATTTAAGCAAGTTGAATTTGATATTATGTTTGGTCAAGGAATTTCAAAAATGGGTGAGATTATTGATTATGGTGTTAAAATGGATATTGTTGATAAAGCAGGAGCTTGGTTTAGTTACAATGATTCTAAGATTGGACAAGGTAAAGAAAACTCAAAACAATTCTTACTTGATAATCCTGAGATTGCTGATGAGATAGAAAAAAAGATCTTAATTTCAATGGGTGTATATGATGATTTAGAGCAAAGCGATACTGAATAAATTTTTAGATAAAATGGCTTCATAATAAAATGAATAAGGAGATATATTATGGTATATATTGATAATGTTTATGCTGATGAAGTTATGGATAGTAGAGGAAATCCTACTGTTAGAGCTACAGTTTGTTTAAGTGATGGTACTAAAGAGTCTGCTATTGTTCCAAGTGGTGCAAGTACAGGTAAAAGGGAAGCTCTTGAGCTTAGAGATGGTGGTGATAGATATATGGGTAAAGGCGTAGAGCAAGCAGTTGCAAATGTTAATATTCAAATTGCAGAAGAGTTAATGGGTTTAAGTCCATTTAACCAAGCTGAAGTAGATGCTACAATGAAAGACATAGATGGAACTTCGAATTATGGAAAACTTGGTGCAAATGCAGTTCTTGGTGTATCAATGGCTGTGGCACGTGCAGCAGCAACATCACTAAATATTCCATTATACAGATACTTAGGCGGAGCAAATGCTATGATTACTCCAGTACCAATGTTAAATATCATTAATGGTGGTGAGCACGCAAATAACTCTGTAGATTTTCAAGAATATATGGTTATGCCAGTTGGTTTTGAAAACTTCAAAGAGGGATTAAGAGCTTCTGCTGAGGTTTACCATAATCTTAAAAAGATTATTGATGCTATGGGTGAATCAACTGCTGTTGGTGATGAGGGTGGATTTGCTCCAAACTTAAAATCAAACGAAGAACCTATTACAGTAATTATGGAAGCGATTGAAAAAGCTGGATATAAAGCTGGTGAACAAATTTGTATCGCACTTGATGTTGCTGCATCAGAGTTAATTAATGATGAAGGAAGATATGTACTAAAATCAGAAAATAGAGAACTTACTAGTGAGCAATTGGCGGACTATTATGTTGATCTATGTGCTAAGTATCCAATTATTTCAATTGAAGATGGTTTAAGTGAAGATGATTGGGATGGATGGAAAATTCTAACTGAAAAATTAGGAGATAAAGTTCAATTAGTAGGTGATGATTTATTTGTAACTAATGCTAGTATTTTAAATGAAGGTATACAAAAAGGTATTGCTAATTCAATTTTAATTAAGCCAAATCAAATTGGATCTGTATCCGAAACTATGCAGACAATTAGACTGGCACAAAGAAATAACTATAACTGTGTTATGTCTCATAGATCGGGTGAATCTGAAGATACATTTATTGCTGATTTTGCTGTGGCACTTAACTGTGGTCAGATTAAAACTGGCTCAACAGCAAGAAGTGATAGAATCGCTAAATACAATAGATTGTTAGAAATTAGTGCTGAGATTGGTTATTCTGAATACTTAGGATCTCAACCTTTTACTAAATAATCAAAACATGCAATCTTTAAGACAAAATAATCAGTTTTTAAAGATTGCAATTATATCTATATTAGCTACACTAATATTTTCTACTTATGTAGCATATCTTGCTTTTGAAAGTAAGAACTCTTATACAGTTTATTCAACATTAAAAATAAAAAAATCAAATTTAAACTATGAGATTAGACAACTTCAATATGAAAATGCTACACTACAGAAACAATTCTTAGAATTAAAAAATCTGGAGCCAGAATGAATTTAATTAAAATTATATTGATTTTTGTAGTTGCAATATCTATACAAGCAAGAGAAAATCCTTTTATTGCTACTGAAGCTTATATTGAAGAGAAGGCAACAATAGTAGATAAGCCATATTCAGTAATGACTCCATACCAGTTTCTAGAAATTGGACTTTATTTAGAAAAGACTACATTTCTAATCCCTAATCATAAATTATTTAGATATTTTAAAATTAACGAAGAGAAAAAAATTGTACTAGACTATAAAGGTAGTAAAAAAATTTTAACAAAAAAATTAAAACTAGATAGTATACATATAAAATCAATTATAATTGCAGATCATCCAGAAGAAAACTATTTTAGGATAGTAATACAATATAATGATAATATCAAAGATAGTAAAGTAATCTACAATAAAAATTTAGTAACGGTTAGTAATCCTAATTAATATCATTCCAATAACTACTTCAAGAATAGAAGCTAAAATAAAAGCTAAAAAATAAAAGTGTGAAATAGATTCACTTTGATAGGCAAGTGTAGCAACAGCGATAAGTAGTGTAAGTGGCATAGAATGTGATAACCCTAGTAGTAATGATGTTTTTAATCCATACTCTTTAACAAATACCAATGCACTAAGTAATCTTATAATAAACATAGCCAATACAATTAATACAGCTGTAGATATAAGATCATTGATAAATAATGAACCAATACTAAAAGAACTACCAACCCATATAAAGAATATTGGTACTAGCCAACCAAATCCAAAATGCTCAAGTTTTTTTGGTAAATCAACATTATGATGAAAAAATGTAGCAATAAATGCACCAGCAATAAATGCACCTAGAGCAATCTCTAAATGTAGATAAAGCATAATTGCTATCATAATAAAAAATATTGCCATTGATATTCTGATATCTTGTTCTAAATGGTCATCTTTAGGCATTAGCTTTGTTCTTATCTCTGGATTCCACCACAGTACATATCTAAATATTTTATAAATAATTGTAATGATTACAAATACAAGTAATAGTAATGTTAATATTTCATAAAGTTTTGTACCAATACCATATTCCAAAGTGGCACTGACAATCGTTAAAATAATAATTGAGATAATTTCACCTATCAAACCTATAGTTATAGCTAAAGTTATCCATTCTTGCTCTTTATATTCTTTTTTAAGAGCAGCTAATAAACCTATAGATATAAGTGGCATTGCAATAATAAATATTTTGGATAAATCAAAATATAGTACAGTGAATGCTGATAGAATATACATAAAAATAATATATTTAATACCAAGTTTTATTGTCTTTATTGGTATGTTCAGTAATTTTTTTAAATCAACTTCTAGTCCAGCTAAAAACATTAGGTATAAAAATCCAAGTTCAGCTACTAACGTAAATATATAGTGGTCAGAGATAAAGCCTAATGATACAGCAAGTGAACCTAGTATAATCTCTGTAGGTATAATAGGTAAATTAATTCTTCTAGATATTAAAGGGGAAATAAATATTATAATTGACAAAGTAATAATTATTGAAATATCATTTGACATATTTTAATCCCTATTTATTGCAAGATGTTGCAATATTAAATCCTAAATTTTCTAAATTTTTTAATTCTTTTGAAGCTGTATTACCTGATGTAGTAAGATAATCACCAATTACTATTGCATTTGCACCATAGTTAAAGATATCATATTGATCCTCTTTAAAAGTTATCTCCCTTCCACCTGCAATCATAATCATGATTTCATCACCTAAAATTTCTCTTGCTTGTTGAATTTGCTTAAATGCTTCTTGTTTATTAAGTGTATTTGATTTAATAGGTAAGGCTTCGTTTGGATGGAAGAAGTTAATAGGTACACTCATAGGTTGCAATTCTTTAATAGAGTTTAACATTGAAATACGATCTTCAAGTGACTCACTCATACCAAATATACCACCAGTACAAAGAGCAAGACCAGCTTCCTTTACATTTAAACATGTTTGAAATCTATCATTCCAGCTATGTGTAGTACATATTTTTGAATAATACTCTTTTGATGATTCTAAATTATGATTATAGTTAGTAACACCAGCATTTTTAAGTTCTTTTAGTTGATCAAGTGAAGCTATACCATTACATGCAATAATATTTATATCATCAATTTCTTTTCTTACAGCCTTTGCAGCTTCACATACAAAGTCTAATCTTGCATCATCAAGCCCAGCACCAGCTGTAACAAGACAGTATCCTATGGCTTTATTTGCTTTAGCTTGCTTTGCTTCTTTTACAATATCAGCAATAGGCTTTCTTTTGTATCTATCTATTTTTGCTTTATATTTTGTGCTTTGCGTACAAAATGTACAATCTTCTGGACATGTACCACTTTCGATATTGTTTATTGCGCAAAGGAAAACTTCTTTATTTATCATCTATCATGCTTTCTTAATTTAGTTTGCCATACTTTTTCATCTGGCTTTTTATAATTATACTCAATAATATATTGATTATCAGTTATTTCTAACAATACACATTCTGTAAGGTTTTTATTTCTTGCACATATTTCACCTGGATTTAAAAATAATGTACCATTTATAAAATTTTCTTCAAACATATGTGTATGCCCAGAAATTACAATATTTGTATCCCCACTAAGATAAAATGGTAAATGCATTAGTTTAAATGTGAAATCCTTAATTTTAAAATAATAAGGTTCTTGTTTGATTTTATATAAATGTGAATATTGAATAAGATTATGGTCATTGTTACCAAATACACTAACATATGGTAAATCTGAATTTTTTAATATATCAAGATTTTCTTTAATTTCTAGATCACCAGCATGTACTATATAAGCGATATCTTTAGACTTAAGATGATCTATAGCTTGTTTTGTAAGTATGCTTTTTCTGTGGCTGTCAGAAAACACACCTATTTTAATACTATTTTTCATCTTCTTTTTTTGTAGTTTTCTTTTTAGCAGGTGCTTTCTTCTTTGTAGTAGTTTTTTTAGCAGGTGCTTTTTTTCTACCACCTCTTGTTGTTGGTTGATTTTTAATTATTTTATTAACCTCTTCAATAGTAAGAGCTTTGATTTGATCTTCATCTAAATCTTTTGGTAATTTAAAATTCTTTTTCTTTTGCTTAATATATGGTCCATACCTTCCTATTAGAAGTTGTGTTTCATCTTCTGGAAAATCTTTTAACAGTGCTTTTGCTTTAGCTTCTCTTATCTCTTTAACAACTTCCATAGCACGAAGAAGTTCAATCGTATATGGATCATCCTCTTTTAAGCTAAAATATTCAGATTTTATTTGCACATAAGGTCCAAACCTACCTATATTTACTTTTACATCATTTCCATTTTCATCACTACCTAATACTTTTGGTAACTGAAGTAATACAAGTGCCTCTTCAAGTGTAATTCTATCTACACTTATTGTTTTAGGTATTGATGCAAATTTTGGTTTGATCTCTTTGTCATCATCATCTAGGTCATCTTTATGTCCTAGTTGAACAAAGGGTCCATATTTACCTACACTTGCAAATATTCTTTTCTGTGTTGTTGGGTGAAGTCCAATTTCTCTGGCTTCTGCAAACTTTGCTCTAGGTGCATTTTCTAGCTTATCTTCAATAGCCTTATCAAAATCACCATAAAATTCTTGCATAACTGTTTGCCATGCAATTTTACCTTCAGCAATTTCATCAAACTCACCTTCAACATGTGCAGTAAATCCTAGATCTACGATATGAGGAAAGTGTTCAACCAAAAAGTCATTTACAACTTCACCAATTGGAGCAGGTGCTAGCTTTTTTTCTTCAGTTTTGATTACATAATCTCTTGCTTGAATAGTTGAAATTGTAGGTGCATAAGTAGAAGGACGACCAATACCTTCTGATTCAAGTTTTTTTACAAGACTAGCTTCTGTGTATCTAGCAGGTGGCTTAGTGAAGTTTTGTTCAGTTTCTAAATTTTCTAGATCTAAAGTAGTACCTTGTTTAACTGCAGGAAGAAATTTTTCTGTATTATCTAGAGCTGCTTCTGGATTATCACTTCCTTCAGTATATGCTTTCATAAATCCAGCAAATACTATCTTATTGCCCTTTGCTTGGAATTCATATTCTTTATCTTTACCTGCAGTTATTTTGTATGTAGTATTTGCAACAACTGCTTGTGCCATTTGAGTTGCAATTGTTCTTTTCCATATAAGGCTATATAGTTTATATTGAGCATGATCTAAATAATCTCTTACATCAGATGGTTTAAGTGCTAGATTTACAGGTCTAATAGCTTCGTGTGCTTCTTGAGCACCTTTTGCTTTACTTTTATAATGTCTAGGCTTACTTAGTGCATAGTCTGATCCATATTCTGATTCAATAACCTCTTTTGCCATTGCTGTAGCTGTAGCAGATAGATTAACACTATCTGTTCTCATATATGTGATAAGACCACCAGTATGACCTTGCACATTGATCCCACCTTCATATAGCTGTTGAGCTACAATCATTGTTTGCTTCACAGAAAATCCAGCTTTTCTACTTGCTTCTTGTTGTAAAGTTGAAGTAGTAAAGGGAGCAGCAGGATTTCTTTTGCTGTTTTTTTCTTCTATATCATCTAGTAGGTAGTCACCAGCTTCACAAGATAGTTTTATCTTATTTGCTTCATCTTCATTTTTTATTTTTTTAGATTTTCCATTTACTTTAGCTAATTCTGCTCTAAAGTCAGGATCTTTAAAGTCAAGCTTTATCTTCCAAAACTCTTCTGGATCAAATGCTTTTATCTCCCGTTCTTTATCAACAATAATTCTAACAGCAACACTTTGAACTCTACCTGCACTTAGTCCAAATCTAACTTTTTTCCATAATAGTGGAGATAGTTTATAACCGACTGCTCTATCTAATATTCTTCGTGCTTGTTGTGCATCTACAAGGTTTTGATCCACCTCTCTTGGATTTTCAAGTGCTTCTAAAATTGCACCTTTTGTAATCTCGTGAAATACAATTCTTTTAAGTGGGTTTTTTTCTATTTTTAGTGCAGGGATAAGATGCCAAGCAATAGCTTCTCCCTCTCTATCTTCATCGGCTGCAAGGTAGATAGTTGTATCTTTTTTGATCTTAGCTTTAAGATCCTTAATCACTTTTGATTTATCTTTTGATACTTGGTATTTTGGTTTAAAATTATCTTCTGGATCAAATCCTAAAGTAGATTTTGGCAGATCCCTTACATGACCCATAGATGCCATAACTGTATAGTCTGATCCTAAGAATTTTGATATTGTTCTTGCTTTTGCAGGTGACTCAACGATAACTAAATTTTTCAATTTATATAAACCTTGTATTATTTTCTAAACGAAATAGTATCATAAAAAAATTAATACCAAATCAAATATATACATTAAAATCATTAATAATAAAAAAAGCTTGGAATTTCTCCCAAGCTTTTAAAAGTTTGTATATTTAAATTAAATAAATATTAAAAAGATGAACTCATAATCACTACAACTTTAGAATCTTCATCATTTCCTGCATTATTAACTTTATCTGCATCAAGACCACTTGAGTATGCTAAAGTTACATCAAACTTATCATATGTTCTTGTATGTGATACTGTATAGTATGTACCATATTCATCATAATCACCATAAGCTAGATCAATACCCATTGCAGATATTGAATATTCAATATTATCAGTTGCTTCATCCATACCCTTTGAATAAGCAATACCAAAATCAATATCATTAATAGACTTACTTAAAGCAAGTGTAGTCTCTTCAAAATTTAAAGATGTATCGCCTGGATAAGTAAATGCACAGTAGCTAAGATCATATCCAATACCAGATACTTCATTTGAGTATCCTGCATAATAGTCTAATTCTATTGTACTATTTCCATATTTTACATTTGATGCCCAAGTACCAGCATAGTAATTTCCATTAGCTAAATCAAACCCACCTTGAATTGCTGCATCTTCAATATTTTGAGTCATACCTCTCCAGATATAGTCAGTAGTTAATGCAACATTTGCACTTACTTCAGTTTGATTAGCTATCGCACTTGTAGTTGATAATGATAAAGCAACTATAGCTGCTAAACTTAATTCTGTAATTTTTTTCATTTTAATTTCCCTATATGTTTTTAATTTAGATGTGAGAAGTATATATAAAGAATGAAGATAAATAAAGAGTTTGCTGTATAGAAACTATACAGTTATAATTTGATACAATATATTATGGAAAAGTTTATAGCAGTATCAGCTGCATCAAAAAAGATTATTAAAGTTATTCAACTAAGTGTATCATTAAATGTAAATAGTATTATATTAGGTCCAATTGGAGTAGGTAAAAAACTTTTAGCCAATAAAGTGAGTCTGCAGGCTCCTAGATTTGATATTAGAGAACTTGAAGAGTTATTAATTGTTAAAAAGATTAATTTAGATGAGTATAGTGAGATTATCGTATTTAATATACACAAAGCACTAAACCCACTTGAACTTATGAATAAGTTATCAGCTGTTAAAGTTATAGCAACTGCTAAATATATACCTGCTAATTTAGATCAGCACTTTGCAGTAAAGATAGATATTCCACCACTTAATCAAAGAGAAGAAGATCTTCAAGAATTAATTAGAATTTATAAAGATGAAGTTGAATTATTACTTAATTATAAACAAGAGAAAAAAAATATTGAATATGATTTATCATCAAATGCACTATCTTTAAAGCGATCTATTTTCAAAGCATATTTAATTGATGATATAGCAAGTGACAATATTGATGATGTTGTTTATAATTATGTACTACAGAAATTAAATAGTGATTCAATAACATATAAAGAACTTTTATCAACATTAGAAACATCATTGCTCAAAGCAATAAGTTATAAATATAAATCACAATTACAGATGGCAAATCAATTAAAGATTAATAGAGTAACACTAAGGAAAAAACTTGACAAATATTTATAAAGATATGATGATGAAAGATTTAAATCCATTTCTATTATTTGATAGTGATGGTAAATTAGTAGATTATAATACCACAGCAGAATTTCTTTTAAATGATATATCAATTGATGAACTATATAGTTTAGCTTTGACATATGCTTCAAAAAGTTATGGAATAAATAATCAATATATAGAACTAAAATATCCTACAGATAGTTATTATGCAATATCTGTAGGATATATAGATGATGAGAATTTAGCATTGAGACTATTTAAAATAGTTGAACCATATCAAGTAAAAGATACGATGGATTTTTCTTCATCAATACATAAAAGTGAAGAGCTAGAGGATGTAAATTTATTTAGTTTAATAGATATATCTAAATCTTCTACATTATTACAAAGTAATCTAAAGGTTATCGAGGATTATGATATATCAATTCCAGATATTAAACTTAAAATTAATAGTTTTATATTACTTCTAAATTCTTGCTTTGAATATTTTAAAGATCATAAAATTTTAAAAATAATAATTCGTATTAGGCTAGGGGAGTATCAAATGATAGAAAAGAAGCGTTACAGTATTATATCCTGTGAATTTTTAAGCGATAAAGATGTAGATATAAAAGATATAGTGGAGCAGAAAGCTATAGATGCAAATATAAATCCATTTTTTAATAAAAATTCATTAAGGTTAGAATTTCCTATGTTTATAGCATAAGTGCAATAATTGTATAGTTTTTATACACTTGTTGTATTTATTTTTAGATGATAATATCTTATAATTTGACATATTAAAATTAAGGATAAAATATGACACCAGAAATTTCATATGTACTTGATACATTTTTCGCAATATTTGCATTTGTATTGATCATATTTATGGTTCCAGGATTTGCAATGCTAGAAGCTGGATTAGTTAGAACAAAAAATGTTTCAGCAGTGCTAATGATGAATACAATGATATATGCAGTAGCATCACTTGGATTTTTACTTTATGGATACTCAATTGCATTTGGTGATTTTGGATCAGATTCAATGAGTGGCTGGGCTACATTTTTATTTCAAATAGCATTTGTAGGTAAAGTTGTAAATATTATGTCAGGTGGAGTAAGTGAAAGAGCTAGAGTTTTACCACTTGCAATTTTCACAATCATTATGGCATCTTTTGTGTACCCAGTAATAGTTAATGTGTCATGGGGAGCTGATATACTTGCTGGAACTGCACTAGATTTAAATATGTATGATTTAGCAGGTTCAACTGTAATTCACTCAACAGGTGGTTGGGCACTATTAGCTGCCATTATTATTATAGGTGCTAGAAAAGGTAGATTTACAAAAGATGGTGGGATTAGGGTAATCCCTGCATCCAATATACCACTGGTAACTCTTGGAGCATTCCTATTATGGATTGGTTGGTTTGGATTTAATGGTGGATCAGTAGGATCAATTGCATCAAAAGAATCAGCAAATGCTGTTGCACTAACAATTTTAAATACAAATACTGCAGGTTTAGCAGGTGCTATTGTTGCTGCACTGATTACATATATGAAATATTCTAAACTAGATATTACAATGGTATTAAATGGTGCTTTAGGTGGATTAGTAGCTATTACAGCTGGACCAGACTTATATGATATATACACACCATTATTAATTGGTGCAATTGGTGGAGCCCTAGTTGTATTTGCTGTACCATTCTTTGATAAGGTTAAGCTTGATGATCCAGTGGGTGCACTTTCTGTTCACCTTGTAAATGGTATCTGGGGAACATTAGCTGTTGGTATCTTTGTAGATTCAATTAGTTTCATGGATCAATTAAAAGGTGTAGTAGTAGTAGGTGTATTTACATTTGTAAGTTCATATATACTATTATTAGTAATTAATAAGATTGTACCTCTAAGAGCGAGTGAAGATGAAGAGAGTGAAGGTCTAGATGTACATGAGTGTGGTGTTGAAGCATACCCAGAATTTAAGCGTGCATTTTAAAGCATCTTTTTGATTATTACGGCGTTAAAGGTAAAATTTAAAACAGTCACATACAGTAGTATGCTCCTGCTATAAATTTTATCTTCGCCTTGTACTTATCTAAAAATCTACTTCAATAATGCATGCTTACAAGTAAGATGTAGTATTGAATTTATAAAATATAAAAAAGGAAAATTATGAAAAGAATTGAAGCAGTAATAAAACCGTTTAAACTTGAAGATGTAAAAGATGCTTTAGCCGAAGCTGAAATCACTGGTATGACAGTATCTGATGTAAAAGGATATGGTAGACAGCAAGGTCATTCTGAGCTATATAGAGGTGCAGAGTATGTAGTAGACTTTATTCCAAAGATTAAGCTTGATATTATTGTATCTGAAGAGAATGTTGATAAAGTAATTGATATTATTGTCTCAAATGCCAAAACAGGAAAAATTGGTGATGGTAAGATATTTGTATCTTCGATTGAAAAAGTTGTAAGAATAAGAACTGGTGAGCAAGATAGAGAGGCTCTTTAAGAGGCCTCTTTTTCATCTTTTAATTTAAAAGATAATATTAGTGCTATGCTTAGCAGTATTAATGTAAAACTATATAAAAATGTATAGTTAGTAAAATTTAGTATAACACCACCTAAAACAGAAAAAAACATTCCAAAAGATACGATATTTGTCTGAAGTGCTGTATATATAGGTCGTTTTTCTTCAGGTGCTAATATCAGTAAAAGATTGCCAGATGCTATTCTATTTCCATCCATACTAGCACCAACTATAAAAAATATAAACATATATGCATAAAGACTTGATGATACAAAAGCTAGTATAATAGCAAATATACTCATGGATATCGTGATATTTGCAGTAAGTTTATTTAAACCATTACTGCTTAGTTTTGCCCATATAATATTGCTAAACATAGCTCCAATCATTTGTGATGTGATAAGTAAGCCAATAGCAGTACCATCTAGATCTATTTTTGTTCCTGCATCTACAATAATAAAAGGTAGTGCAAATAGATATGAATATGCTAAAAGAAATGTAGAGACTTGTACTTTTAATTGTTTATCATTTTTAAGTATAGTAAATGCATTTTGTAAAAATAGTTTAAATGACTTCTCTTTTATAGCAACTTTTTGCTTAATAGGTTCAGCAACTGTTCCAATTGCTAAGTAACCAAATCCCATAATAAATGCAGATGCAACAAAAAGGTATCCAAAGCTATAAGGTGCAGGATAAATTTCTAAAATATATCCTGCTACTGCTCCAGAGATCAATGCTCCAAGTCCTGAGAAAAACTGTCTTGCTGACATAGTTTTACCTCTAAACTTATGTGTGAATATTTTTGCGATTATCTCTCTAAAATATATAGCACCAAATCCAGCAGAAAATGAAAAGATAAATAATCCAATTCCAATACACCAAAGTGTAATACTAGGGTAATCTTCACCTATTAGAAGTATTGTGATACCCATAAAAAGCCAAGAGAAAAATCTAGCTGTTAGAACTCTTCTAAAATATTTCATCATTCTAGGATAGCTTTGGGCATGAAATGCTGCGTAAAGTTGTACTAAAATAGCTCCGCCACGAAGTAGTGAAGAAAATAATCCAATTAAAATAGGACCACCACCAAAATGGCTTATTATTAGAGGTAGGATTGTATGCGGTTCAGCTATTGTTGTTCCAATAGAAAGAAAAAAACCATGTAAAATATTTTTTACATGGTCACTTTTTTTATTTGCAGGTATTTGTTTACTGTTTTTCATTATTCCCAATCAAGTAGTCTCTGTTGACCTTTTAGGTTTCGTATATGAGTTACATCTTGACTCATCTCTATTACACCTTTGTATGTACCATCTTCATCTCTAATAGCAAAATATTGAATATGGATAAATTTACCTTTAAATTCTATCCAGAATTCAGCATCATCTTTTCTACCTGCTTTAAATTCTCGTAAAATCATTAGAACTTGATCTACAGATTTTGGAGGATGACAGAACTTTACTTCTCTTCCAATAATTCCAGCACTTCTTGGGAATACTCTATTGTCTCCTCTATTGTAGAACAATACAATATCATTTTCATCAACATATGTTAAATCTACAGGCATAAACTGAAGCATTAAGTTTAATTGATCTTCAAGAAGCCAACCTTCATTTAACCTAATTCTACCATCAAGTGAAAATGGTAATTTTCTTCTTTTTTTATCTTGACTAGGATGGATATACTCAGGATATGATGCTGGTGCCTTCTCAAACATCCATCCAATCTCATCATCACTTGCAGAGATCTCTTTCCAATCATCATCATTTAGCATAGTCATTGCATTTGGAAGAAGTCTATGCTCTTCTACTTGCATAATATGTTCTAAGCTTTTAAATACAGCTTGAATATTCTGACTAATAGCTACTATGTCATTATCTCTAATTGATTGATTTGCTAATTTAATCTCATCTCTAATTTGATCATGAAATGCCCACATATTTTGTGACGGACTTGTCCAACCATATTTTTCTAAATATGGAAATAGTTGATTTTCTTTTCTTTGCCAATGAAGTTCAACTTTGCATAGCTGTTCCCAAAATATTTTAAATGCCTCTTTAGACTCTTGAATATTTAAATTATTTATATTTTCTATTAATTGTCTTGTTAAGTCATTTTCTTCATAGTATACTCTACAGGGATGACCAGCTACTAATCCTGTTTGATGTTCATTGTTTATAAATTCACTCAATTATGTTGCCTTTTATTTTATTTGAAAAAATGTTTGAACCCATTTTTTCTCACTATCTAGTTCAATCTTTATTTTTGCAACTATTTTTTGGTCCTTGTCTTTAATAATTACATGATCATTTTTTATACTAATATGCTCTTTGCCCCAACCTTGGTCAAGCTGATCAAGTCTACTGTATACTTCTGTAATAGGTGGCTTCTCTTTTACATCTGAACCTTTCATCATGATTTGAAATCCACCAATCCTTTTTTCTAGATAGTATGGGCTATATTTTTTGATCTCTTGATAAATTCTTTCACTTTTTGGTTCTTGTTTTGCTTCTTGTAAAGTTTTAAACCCTAATGCAAAAAATAGTATAGTTATGGCTATAAATAGTGCATTGCTTATTTTCATTTCCAACTCCCAATATATTCTTGTGCTTTTTTATCTAAAAACTCCATTCTATCTTTACCTTTTGGCATAGTTGATCTGTATCCTTTTAATTCCTTTAAAAATTCTCCAATAGAATCAGGTATAAGGTTTTGAAGATATCTTCGCAAGTGTTTTGCCATAGCAGGTGAGCTACCACTTGTAGATACTGCTATTGTTAAATCATCTTTTTTAATATACGATGGGAATATAAAATCACAATAATCAACACTATCAACACTATTACATAGACAGTTTGGATATGTTTTACTCTCTTTAAAAATCTCATCTTGTAAAGGAATATCATCAACTGCAACAATAACTACACCAAATTTTGCGATATCACCTTTTTGATATTTTCTGTTTTCATATACAAGATTATTATCATCAATCATTTGTTTCATATAATCACTTAACTGTGGTGCAATTACTTTAACATTTTTAGTAAAATCAAGTAGATGTTCTAGCTTTTCACTCGCTATAAATCCTCCACCTACTATTAATATATCTATATTATCTAACTTGATAAAAGCTGGAAAATATGCCATTAGAACTCCTTATTTTATGAAAAGAGTTTATCACAAATCTAGTTTGAAATTATTGATTTAAATTAACTTTTTAGTAGTGAAAGTTTGATACAATCTTTTTATAATATTTATAAGAGAGAAATATGACAAAAGAAATTTTATTAAGAGTACAGAAAAATTTTCCACTTGATCCTAAGCCATTTAAAGTAATTGCAAATGAACTAGGTATAAATGAAGATGAAGTTATATCAATAATGCAAGATCAAAAAGATCAAAAGATTATTAGACAAACATCTGCTATATTTGATACAAAAAGTTTAGGTTATAAATCTTCACTTGTGGCATTTGAGATTGATGAAGATAAAATCGATGATGCTGTAGAGATTTTAAATGCACATCCAGGTATTTCACATAATTATGAAAGAAATCATACTTTTAATATATGGTTTACTATGGCAGTATCACCTACTACAACTTTGGGGTTGGAGCCAACAATACAAGCTCTAGCAAAGTTAACAAAAGCAAATGACTTTATTATATTACCTACATTAAAATTATTTAAAATATCTGTTAAGCTTGATACTACAGGTAAAGAATCAAAAAAAGAAAAAGTAGTAAAAAAAGAAAAAATTGATATTGATATGACACCTTTACATATGGATGTTGTAAAGTTATTACAAAAAGATATAGAGATTAAGTCTGAGCCATTTGAAGATATCATTAATGATTTAAATATTAGCTATGATCAGTTTTTTCAGATCGTAGATGATTTACAAAAAAGTGGTATGATGAGAAGATTTGCATCTATCTTAAATCATAGACGAGCAGGATTTAATGCAAATGCAATGGTTGTATGGGATGTAGATGAGGTTAATGGTGAAAGCATAGGAAAAAGTGCAGCACAATTTTCTGCAGTGAGTCATTGTTATTTAAGACCAAAATATTCAAATTGGCCATATAATCTTTTTACTATGGTACATGGTAAAACAAAAGAAGATACAAATGCAGTAGTAGATAGTATTGATAAAGAGATAGAATCAAAATCTCATATGATGCTATACTCATCTAGAGAATTTAAAAAGATTAGATTGACATATTTTACAGATGCAGAGCAAATTTGGGAAACAAAATATAAAAATGAAGAATTATAATGAGTAAATTTTTAGAATTAGAAGGTGGCTATTTAGTAATAGGATTGTTTTTTGTAGTAGTTGCCTTTTTTGTAGGTACTAGACCATTTGTAGGTGGTGGAAAAGCTTGGAAAAAAACTGTACCATTTACACTATTTGGAATAGCAGGGTTTATTTTAGTACATTACTTTGTAACTACTACTAGAATGGACGATGTAAAGACAAGATTTACAAAAGGTGGTGCAGTAATATGTGAAAGTAGAGCGATTAGAAACGTTGCTCAATCAGTTACAATTGATCCAAATAATAAATCAGAAAACTGGACACTTGAAGGGGATATTTTTAAATCACCTGAATATGAAAGAGGATTTCATAGTGCTAGATGTTTAGAGTATTTCTATCCAAATGAAGAAGAGGCTAAAAAAGCCACACCTTAGTGTGCAGCTTTTTTCGCTCTTTTAGCTTGTTTTCTTACAAGTTCTTTCTTAGATTCAAACCTTTTTGGCTCACATCTTTCGCAAGCTTTATAGTGAATAGATCTATTATCTTCAAAACAGAACTTATTAAGATCTAGTTTTTGTTTTTTAAATCCATGTCGTTTATTTTTAACTTTTTTTGGTGTATAGTGAATAGCATCACCAACAAAAATTAAATTCATATCACCTGATGGTACTGATTTAATACCCGCAGCTTTTATAGATCCAAACCCCAACTTATTCGCAATACCACCTAGAGTATCACCTGGAGCAACAATATAAGTAGCTGCATTTAGACCACTTATTCCTATAGATATAGCACCTGCTAATATCAATGATTTACTTAAAAACTTCATTCTCTCTCCTTAACGAATCTTTAGCAGTATATTATATCTTTAAACATATATACATAAGTTGATTAATATCAAGAATATTATAAGATATTTTGGATAATATTCTAGAAAATAATAAGGAAAAATAATGTTAAAAATAATTATGTCTTATCTAATGCTGATGCTAGGTTCAAGTTTAATGGCAGATGTAGCTAAAAATGATACATGTAAGGGATGTCACCCTGCAATTTATAAAGAGTTTACAAATTCTGCTCATAAAAAGTCAACAATTTTTGAAGACCCTATTCATAAGGCAGTTTGGGATATACATCCAGGTAAGAAAAAAGATAAATATGCATGTGCCGAATGTCACACACCATCTGATGCTAGAATAATGGAAGCTCTAAAAGAGGCTAAAGCATCTGTACCAAGATATGATAAAGCACAAAATGAAGGTATCTCATGTATTTCATGTCATTCAATTAAAAGTATTGAGTCTCATCCAAAATCACATAATAAAAATATCTTAGTAGATAACAATGATAAAAGACCTACTTTATTTGCAGCTAATAAAGAAAAAAGGGGAACAACTATTAAATATGAAACAAAATCTTCTTTTATGGGTATGTTCAAGTCAACTACAGGTTCACCATACCATGATATAGACTATTCTAATGATAACTACTACAATGGTAATATGTGTATGGGTTGTCATAGTCACAAAGAGAATTCTCATGGTCAAAATGTATGTACAACTGAAGCTGCTGGGGCAAAAGATGAAAATAAAAATTGTATTACATGTCATATGCAACAAGTGCAAGGAAGTGCTACAACAATTAAAATGTCTAAGACTCACACATCTCATGACTTTGCAGGCACTAGAAATAAACCAGAGATGCTAGCTAAATATTTAAAAATGGCGTTTAGTAAAACTTCTAGTGGATTTGAAATAACTTTAACAAATGAAGCTACACATAATCTATTATTACATCCATTAAGACTAGCAAAATTAAATGTTAGAGTAAATAGTGGTAGGACTACTAAAGTATTAAAATCACAATCTTTCTTTAGAATTTTAGGTCATAATGGAAAGCCAGCAATGCCATGGGTTGCTACCGAGATTTATAAAGACAATATGTTAAGAGCTGGTGAGACTAGAACTATTAAATATAATACAATTGTAAATAGTGGTGATATGGTTGAGGCTCAGTTTGGTTACTATTTAGTTAATCCAAAAATGAAAAAGAGATTAAATTTAATTGATAATAAAAAAGTTACAAAGTTTAATATTTTAAAAACTGAGTTCTTCCAAGTAAAATAAGAACTTTAAATAAAAAGCTTATGAATTTAAAAGTTCATAAGCTTTTTCAACTGACTCTACTTTATTAGATACAAATAATATTAGTGCAGCATTTAATTTTACTATTTTCATAAGTTCATCACTTGGATTATTTATAATCTCTAATGATTCCTCTAAAGATATTCTATCCCAAGATTTAGTATAATTGATACCAAAGTCAACTGGATCTAATTTGTATTCAGTAGTAATCCCATTTTCTATTATCCAGTATTGACACTTACTGTATATTTCCGAAGTACCTTCATTGCCTTTTACAACTACTAGTTTTTTGTATCTTGGAGCAAACATAGCAGCATATTTTTCCATAAATGGTTTATGGAATACACCTACAAAGCCAATATCACTAGATGCTGGACTTGTTAATCTTTCTACTGTATTTAGACCAGTTCTTGTGCCTAGTCGTTTTCTAATTTCTGTTAGAGAATGTAATTCTCTAAATATATCTTTTCTATCAAAAAAATGTAAGTTTGATGAAGAAGTTATATTTGAAGCAATCTCTTTGGCTGTGACACCCTCTTTTGCTGGTTGAAGTTCATCTCCACTTACAATAATATTTAGATTGTGTTCTTGTAATACTTTCGCAATAAGTGTAAATAAAAATGGATTATTTCTTTTCCCATCATAAGGGTAGCCTAGTTCAATAGAGTTAGGTATAGTTATTTTTTTAATAAAGTTATCAAAGGCATCTAAAGCACCTTGAAATTCTTCATTTGTTTCTGGTTTTAAACGCCATCCAAGTAAAAAAGCACTTACCTGTTCAGGATATGCTTCACCTTTTAGCATCATAGTCATAGCCTCACACATTTGTTCTCGTGTAAGGTCATGATTATGCCTAGGTCCTGTACCTACAGCTTTTATATATTGATGAAAATTATTTGGCATTAGTTTATTACTTATTTATCAAACCATTGAAGTTGCTCACGAAGCTTTACAACTTCTCCTACAACAAACAGTGATGGTGTTGGTAGATCTTTTGCTTGTTCATAGATATTCTCTAGAGTTCCTACTATAACTTTTTGATCTTTTGTGCTACCGCGACTTATTACAGCAATTGGTGTATCTTTACATTTCCCAATTTCAATAAGTTTTTTAGTAATTTTATCTAAATTATGTAAGCCCATTAAAAATACAATAGTATCATCTGTTTTGTAGTTTTCCCATGGAATTTGAGATTTTCCCTTAGCAGCTTCATGTCCTGTAACAACTCTAAATGATACAGAAACTCCCCTATGTGTTACAGGGATACCAGCATATTCAGGAACAGAAATAGATGATGTGATACCAGGTATAAATTCAAATTCTACACCTCTTTCTTTGATATACATCGCTTCCTCTCCACCTCTACCAAATACAAATGAATCACCACCTTTTAATCTACATACATTTTGATATTTACATGCAGCTTGGTATATAACTTCATTAATTTGATCTTGTGGCATAATATGATTTGAGTCTTCTTTCCCAACATAGATAAATTCACATCCATCTTTTGCATACTCTAAAATATCTGGATTTGCTAATCTATCATAAATAATTACATCTGCTTCTTTTACAATTCTTAATGCTTTTAATGTAAGCATCTCAATATCACCAGGACCTGCTCCTGTTAAAAAAACTTTACCAAACTTACTCATATTTTCTTCCTTTTATTTGAAATGATGTTGCGGGTGATTCTAACCCTGGTGCTTCATACATAAATATACCAGATGGTTTTTGTATATTCATAATATCTCTTGCTCTGTACCAACTATTTGTTTCTATTACAGATACAATATTTGCATCATTTACAGATACATATAGCAGTGGTTTATTATTTGACCATCTTACATGAAGAACTTTACCTTCAAATTCAAATCTTTTTATAATTTTCAATGTTTTTGTATCAATAATCTCAATTACTGGAAATTTTTTACCACTATATGTAACTGCTAAGTGTCTTTTATCAGGACTAAGGCTTGTAAAAACTGGCATACCTTCTGTTTTAATATTTTTTATAAAGTTAAAATCCATATCGTATACTAAAACCTTATTATCACCAACTGCTGGTACAAATACAGTATCTCCACCTATACTCCAAAATCCAAAGTGTGGAACTTTAAGTACCATCTTTCTATTTTCATCTAAGAATATTTTTACTTTTTTATATGTCATTGTATCTAAATCAACTGTACCAAAATGCTTAGATGTGAAAAAACCTACAATATATTTATTATCTTGAATCATAGCATCAAATGGTAATTCTCCTACATCTGAGAATTCTTTATATACTTTAAAGTCTGCTTTAGATTTTCCAAGACTCATATCTTTATATACTGATATTTTATCGTTATCCATTTGAGCAAATATTAGATAGTTTTTATAGATCTTTATACCTACATTTTTAGATCCAGTTTTAATTTTTCTGATTGGATTTAAATCTCTATCAAGGATATCAACACTTTGATCGTCATAGTTTGCAACAGCTACATAATGTTTTCCAATTACAAATCCAATTGCACTTTTACTTGTCTTGTATTCTGCTTCAATTTTTTCTGTAATTGGATTAAACTTTACTACATAACCATCACGGCTAATTACATAACCATCTTTACCTTCAAACTTTACTACACCATGATTCATGTTGTGCATATTTTTAATTGTTGAGTATTTTATACCATTTTCTATAACCGCAAGAGATTCAGTTTCTCTCTCTACTACAAAGTATTTTTCATAACCTAATAAAGATGTAGCAGTTAATGCTAATCCTATAAATAATTTACCAATTGTTTTCATTTTTCCTCCAATTATGCTTTTAGCATATAATTTACGGTTTCATATCTAAAAAAGTGAAACTATTCACTTTTTTAACGATTTTCACCTATTTCTTTATTTGTTAAATAACATGATGGATCTTCAGCCCATAAGTCTCCATGTATTGCATATGCTCTACTTCGGCTACCACCATTACATATATCGATATATTTACAAGTACTACATTTACCAGAAATATCCCGTGGACTTTTTCTTAATTTTGCTACAATATCACTTGATTTGCCTGCCCAAACATCTTCAAATGATGTTTCAAGATAGTTACCAATATATTCTGGAAAAAATGGATCAGGCTTAACGTTACCTTCCCAATCCATGTTTCCTAATCTATTACCAGCACTATTACCACCCCATGCTTTTAACTTTTTTGTTAAGCTATCTACAAAATCTGGGTATTCATGTTCAAATCTTTTTAGAAGTAGTACTGAATCCATCTCCATATTTCCAGTTACAAGATCAATATCTTTACCTTCATTATAGTATTCAAATGCCTTATCTATAATAAACTCTACATATTCTCTTCGTTCCTCTTTTGTAATATCAATTTTTAAATTATCTAATCCACGACCAGAATAAACAAGATGTGATATATACAGTTTATTTGCTCCAAGCTCTTCAACTAGATCAAACATTGCATAGAAACTATCTTTTGTCTCTTTTGTAAGTGTAAATCTAATTCCAGCATTTCCACCAGCTTCTTGAATATGTTTAATACCCTCAATAGCCTTTTGATAAGAACCTTTTTGTGCTCTAAAATAGTCATGAATCTCTTCAGTTCCATCAATACTTATACCAATATAATTAAATGTATCTACTATTTGTTTAGCATTTTTTTCACTTATATACATACCATTTGTAGATAAGTATGTCATAATTCCAGCTTTTTTCATAGCAGCAGCAATATCAAATATATCTCTTCTAATTAGTGGCTCACCACCAGAGAATATTACAAATTTAACACCAGCGTTTACCATCTTCGGTATTGTTTGTTCAATTTGTTTAAGAGTTAGGCTATCTGTACCATTTGCATCAGCTTTACTATAACAATGATGACAAAGAAGATTACATCTATTTGTAAAATTCCATATCATTATAGAGCCATTTAGAAGTCTCTCTTTTTTATCTTCTAAAGTTGACTTAATAAGATTTGATAATCTAAACATTATATTGCTCCTTTATAAGATAGAACAAAATCTGTAATAAGGTCAATCTCTTTTTGAGATAATTTATCACCAAAAGCTGGCATTACAGACCTTTTGTGACCTAATTGTTTATACATTGATTTTGGAGCTATTATATGCCCTTGTATCTCACCTCTTGTTCTTGTATTTGCCATTTGTGCAAATGATGGACCAAATGCAACAGATGTTTGATGGTGGCAACCCCAACAATATGCTTTAAATACTTTTTCTCCAGTATTTAAATTGTCTTGTGCATTAGCAAAATTTAACATAATAAACACTGCTACTAATAACTTTTTCATATACTCTCTCTTCTACATATTATAACCGTAGTTTATCATTATTATCATATTCACATATTGATTAATATCAATGGTTTTGGAGATTTATTCCAATATAATCAAAATTATAAATATAAGGATGTAGCTATGATGAAAAAGATTTTATTTTTTCTATTATTGTGTAGTAGTCTAATAGCAAATGATTATAATGATGGTATAAAATTTTATAAAGATAAAGATTTTGAGAGTGCTGCAAAATGCTTTATAAAAGCTGCAAATAATGGTGATCTTGAATCAGCATATATATTGGGATTTTTCTACACAGGTGGTACTGGTGTAAAGATGGATCTTAAAGAAGCATTAAAGTGGTATGAGAAAGCTGCAAGTGTTGGACATATTAATGCACAGGTAAATCTTGGCTGGGCATATATAGGTGGTCAGGGTATAAAGTCAGATTATGAAAAAGGTGCCTATTGGATCAAAAAAGCAAAAGAAGCAGGTAGTGCTCAAGCTAAGCAGCTTTGGGTACAATTTGAATTAGAAAAATATTATAAGGGTAAATGATGTCAAGTGTAAATATAGTATTAACACTAGTTTTTGCAGCAGGTGTGATGATAATAATGGTGCTACCAGCTATGAAAATAGCCGATTGGTTAAGTTCAAAGTTTACTATAAATCAAGCTTTAGATGATAAGTTAACAGTAATATTAACTATTATCTTATCATTAATAGTTGGGGCAATATTAAGATTTGCATAATTTAATTATATTATGCTTATCCCCATACTTTGATAGACTGAAATTCTACAGCTTTATCAAAGTCATCTAAATATTCCACAAACTCTAAATTTTTAAAATATCTATTAAGTAGATCTATTTCTTCATCAATATATAGATTGACTTTTTGTTTTGTTTCAATTTTAGCTAAAAACCACAGTGCTAAGAAGTTTTCTGAAAACTTATTTAGGATATTATTTGAAAAATCTTCAAAATCATCATAATCACTATTTTTAAATTCATCTATTATTTTATTAAAGAGCTCATTTAAATCACTAAGAGGTACTGCCTCAAATATCTTTCTAGCTGTTGTTGTACCATATGTGTATTGAGCACCTAGGTATATTCTAGCAGTTTTTTGAGTATATCCATAAATAGATGATCTTAATCCTACTATACCTATATCACTATGTTCATGCTTAGCACATCCTCTTAAACAACCAGAAAAACCAACTAATATATTGTATTTTTCAATATCCTTTAGTGGTAAATATTCAGTCTCATCTTTTATATTCCAAAATGAATATGGACAAAATTCACTTCCAGCACATGCTAGTATAGTTCTATTTTCATTTTGATGTTTTAATGGAAAACTTGCATCCTTTAAACCTAAGATATATAACTGCTGATCTGTACCAATTCTTACTTCATAATTATTTTGATCGGCTAATGTAGCAATATCATATATTTCTTGTGCTTCTATCCTTGCAAAGTTCGAATGATAACAAAATGAATATGTACCATCTTTTAGTTGTTCAAACTCATCAAATGAGACTTTTTCTAAAAGTGTAGTGCCTTTGGGTGTAAAATCTTTTTTATATTCATCTTGGACAAAAGATCTAAAAGTATCTATTCCAATCTTATCTATAAGATGGAAAAGTCGTGTAAAATCTCTATCTTGCCTTAGTCCATGCTTATTAAAAGCAATGATAAATGCTTCAAAAAAATCAAGTAATTCTTCTTCTTTTAAAAATATATTAGCATCTTGTGCAATTTGTGTATTTTTACCACCCATATAAACATTAAATCCATACTGATTATCTTTTTTTGCTAATGCAAAATAAAGATCACTTGCAAAAAATGAGCCACCATTGGCATATGATCCAGATATACCAGTAGATATCCTTCTTGGTAACAATCCTACAAGTTCTGGTACTTTTAGTATGTGTTCTTGCATTTTTTGTATATATGGATAAACCTCAATAATATTATATTTTCCTACACCATCAAATACATCTGTTGCAATATTTCTTACATTGTCACCGAATGTTTGCCATGAATATATACCTATAGAATCTAGTTTTTTATAAATTTCCATAATATTATCTTCATCCATACCATGTATTTGTATACCAGATCTAGCTGTAAGAATAATATATAATTTATGTTCTAAAACTATATTAGCAATATCCAAAAGATTTTGATTTGATATTCGTCCACCTGGAAATCGTAATCTAAGCATAAATTCATCATCTGTCATCTCATTGTTATATATTCCAAAGTCCTGCAGGTAGTCTCTATCTCCATTTCCTAATGAATCTAGATATAAACTATCTATCTCTTTATAAAAATCTATTGGTCTTAAATTTAGTTTTTGTTTTTCTTTTTTATTCAGTTCTTCAAATCTGGCATCACCATCCATATTGAAGTATTTTGTTTTATCTATTTTTGTCATTATTTTACCTCTATTGTGACAGACTTACCTTTATATTGCTTTATAAATTCACCATCTAATTGTAGTTTATTTGCTAATGTAGGTCTAACAACATAGCTAATCCAAGTAGATTGTACAGTGTCCCCTGATTTTAATTTTGGTATATTATATTGAATTGTTTTTATCTCATTTGCTTTTAAATTATTATTAAATTTATAGTCACTTGCTGCTGCTGGAGTTGATTGTTTTCCATCTTTATCTTTAAATAAAATAGTAAATGTTGCTTTTTTATCTTCCATTGGATTATCTTTGAAATTTGACCATATAGTCTCTCCATCTCTTATGATAATTGTGTTGATATACTTTAACCTCATTGGTTGCATAATGATACTATGACCCATTTTATTTTTAATAGTTACTTCAAGTATATCACTACCTTTATTTGCACTCAAAGATAATTTTACAGCTTTTTGAACCATTTTATTAGATCTAATTCCTAAAAAATCATGCGATGTATATTCTTCTCTTCCTCGTTTGTTTAATTTAGTTACCCCACCTGGTGCTTTAGGCATATGACATCCTATACAATCACTAGTTTTATTAAATTCATTATATCCATTACATATTTGAACATTTTGTTTATTGTATTTTTTACCATGACATCCCATACATACAGCAGAATTTTGATAAATTTTATTTGATACACTTTCATGTTTATCACTTGTATCTGGATTTTTTAAATTTCCAAGAAAAGTTGGTTTTCCTTCCCCTTTATAGTTATAGAAATTTATATTTTTATGTTTAAGCTCAAGTACTTTTGTAATTTGATGACAATAAAAGCATGATACTCCATCTGCTTGTGTGATATCTTTTTGATCTGGTTGCTCTTTACCTGTCATTAAAGCTCGTATATTTGAAGCTCCTGGAGTATGACAAAGTGCACAGCTATATTTTTTAGGTGATACTTTTGATTTAATTTTACTATGAAGCGAATTATTAAATATTGATGATTTATGATGCATTGAATTAGTATGTTCATAATGTATCATATCATGGCACTCTTTACAGCTTTTAGTATCTAAATATTTTGCTTGTATAGACACTAAAAGTAGTATAGTTAATATTATGTTTTTCATAATTATTCCTTATGTATAAATCTTAGATATAAAAAAAGGTAGAAAGTAATACTTCCTACCTTTTAGGTGTAATTTAATTTAAATTACTAGATACTATTAAGCACCTGGGATAGTTTGTCTATGCTCAATTGAGTAAGTAAACGTTGGAGTAGTTAATCCAGTGATGTACTTAACAAATTTACCAGTTTTAGCTTCATAGATACCGATTCTTCCAGTATTCCACTCAGAAATCATAGTCCAGTTACCGTGGTTAGCTGGCTCAGCGTGAAGGATTCTTGGTTGAACATCAGAATGTGGAACATCCCAAGTTTCAATTACTGTACCGTCAGCTTTAGTTAATTTACCTTGATCTTTACCAACATGGATAATTCTCTCAACTTCTAAGTGTTGCTTATTAATTAAGTGAACTTGATTCCAGTTTGCAGATCCACCAAGTACGTTATCAGCCCAGATCCATGGAGTGTGCTCAGAAGTACCTACGAATAGTGCTCCACCACCAGTTGGAATATGTCTAACAACATCCCAGTTGTTATCCCAAATAGTAACTTGACCAACATTCATGTTAACTGTAGCATGAACTTGTCCATACTCATGGTTATACCAAGATGAACCTTGACCTGGGTGTGGCTTAGATCCAGCACCAGTATAAACTTTAGCAGCTAAAGATTTAGTTTTGAAATCTACAATACCAACAACATCAGAACCTTGAGAAGCAATCATGTAGTATCTACCGATCTCTTTACCTTCATTTAGGAATGCATCATGAAGAATGTTACCAATATTTGGAATATCACCAACTACTGGGAAATCTGGCTTAGAGTAATCTACGATATAAACATGTCCAGCATCTTTAAGTGCAAATGCGAAGTATGGTCCATATGGAGTATCAGCAATAGATGCAACTCTTGAAGACTCAATGTTACCTTCGTTATTAATTACAGACGAAGTAGGGTAAACTTTAAGTGGCTCTAATGTCATAGCGTCAAGTAAAATAGCTCCACCTGGAGTGTAGTTACCAGCCATTACATATTTACCATCTGGAGAAACTGCAAGTCCTCTAGACTCATCACCAACTCTACATTCAGCAATTTTTTGTTGACCTTTAGAAGCTAAATCAAACATAGTTAAAAGACCATCTCTAGAGATAGAGTATGCATATCTTGGCATTCTTTTATTTGTTACTGTTACGTGAACTGCAAATCCAGCTGGGTGTGTAGAAAGTTTAGTACCTTTTGTACCATCTAAGAATGTTACTTTAGAAGCATCTCTTTCAGTTACGAAACAAATATCAGTTACTTTAGCTACATCTGCAGCACTTGGGTACTCTTTCATAAGTTTCATTCTATCGTTAAGAACTCTATAACCTTTTTTAACATTGTCTAAAGTAAGAACCATTTCTTTCTTACCTTTGAAGTGTTGTAAGTAATCAACCATAGCAGCCGCATCATTCTTAGAGAACTCATGACCAATTGATTCACCTTTTTTAAATGCAGGCATAGCTGTACCAGGAATACCATTCATAATAGCTTCTGATAATTTGTAAGAATTTTTATCTTTAATAACCGCAGGTCTAATATCAGAACCAACACCACCTTGGTGCTTAGGACCGTGACAACCTTGACAATCTTTTTCAAAAACTGCTTCAGCATCGAAAGCCGATGCACCTGTAACGATAGCTGCTGCTGCAACTGTACTCATCATTAATTTTGTTAATTTCATTTTCTCTCTCCTTAAATTGAAATATCAACATGAAAATTATAATAAATATAATCTTCACTTTTCTTGATATAGGTCAAGAAACCAACTAAATTTTAATAAAAAAATCTAGTTAGTTAACTTTATCTTATATTAAGATTCGTTTTCTAATCTTTCCTTCTCTTGATTGTAAATCCAGAACATTGGAAGTACTATAAGAGTATGAAGGAAGATTGTTAATAGCATTGGATACTGGTTAAGAGTTCCAAAGAAACTAGGTACTATATCCGTGAACGGTTCAAATAACATAATTTATCTCCTTATCTATCGTGAATTGGATTTTTACCAGTTGAAAGTAAATCTTTAATAAGATAAACAAAACCAACAAAAGTAACAAGACCCATTACAAGTCTCCAACCTAGACCTTGAACAAACCATAGTGCTTCTTGAGATATAAAGAATGCTTCCCAAGTTGCTCCCATTTGTGCTCTCTCAACTAATACTTGTCCATATCCTGCAACAGTAAGTGCCATTGTCATACCAAATACACCGAATGTAATTAAGAATATAGCCATCTTAGAATCAAATGTAGCTCTAAGCTTTTTAATATTGTTTGTACCTTGTACTGCAATATAGAACATACCTATTAAGATAGTTGCGTATGCACCATAGAATGCAAGGTGACCGTGAGCAGATGTAAACTGCGTACCGTGCGTATAAATATTTACTTGTGGTAATGTGTGGAAGAATCCCCATATACCAGCACCAAGGAAGTTACCAAATGCATTTGTAAAGAACCATGCTAACGCAGGTGAGTTAGATACATCATGTCCAGCACCAGTTTCTCTACCCCAGTCATATGTAACGTGAACGAACATAGCAACTAATGGTAATGGCTCTAGTGAACTAAATAGTGCACCAATTTCCCACCAGTACTCAGGTGTACCGATCCAGAAGTAGTGGTGACCGATACCTAAGATACCAGATCCAAATAACATTGCTACCTCAATCCATAGCCACATTTCAACAGTTTCTCTACTTGCACCAATTAATCTAATAAGACCAAATGCTGCTAAAGAACCAACAAATACTTCCCAAGTAGCTTCAACCCATAGGTGAATTACCCACCACCACCAGAATTGGTCCATAGAGATATTATCTGTATAACCCATACCAGCAAGGTATAATCCAGCAAGAGCAATTAAGTCAGCCATAATAACTGTCATAATTCCTGTTCTTTCACCTTTGATAGCTGTAGCAAATACGTTTCCTAAGAAACCAAGTACAACTACAACAATACCAATATCAGCCCATCTTGGAGCTTCAAGATATTCTCTACCTTCATTAATAAGCCAGATAGTTGATTGATCAGCTGGTCCTACTTGAACTAAGATATATACTAATACAACAACTGTAACAGCTGCAGTTAATATCCAGAATAATAGTTTACCAATACCAATTCCAACTGTTTCAATACCAGTTTCTTCTGGTAATAGCCAGTAAACAGAACCGATCATTGCATATAACATCCATACTACAAGGGCATTAATATGTACCATTCTTGCAACAGAGAAGTCAAATAACTCAAATAAAAATGCTGGGTATAAGAATTGCGCTGCCGCAATAAGACCCATTAATAATTGAGCACCAAATAATACAGCCGCAACTGTAAAATACCAAGTAGCTAGTTTTTGTGATTCCCACTTTAAATTATTTGCCATTAGTTAGCCTTTTTCTCTCTAAGAGTTAAATCTTTCTTAGCAAAGTTTCTTGGGAAACCATTTGTGTCGATTGAACTCATATGTTTTAAGAATGCTACTAAACCTTTAGCTTCTTTTGCTGTGATTCCAAGATCTGGCATCATTCTACTATGTGTTGGGTATTGAGAAGGATGCATTAAGAATTCAGCCATAGCTTCCTCTTTTGTATCTTTTCCTGTCATACCTAAGTAAGGTCCATTTGGTCCCCATGCTGGATCTAACCATGCTTTTGTTAAATCTGGAGCATAGTATGCACCATTTCCAAGTAGTGTATGACAGTTCATACAGTTCTTAGCTTGTGATCCTAATTTTCCTAATTCTAGTAGTGCTGCAGCCTCTTTTGGTGACCAATCATCTCTACCGAAGAATTTTTCTTTTCCACCAATTACTGGCACCTCGTGACCTCTCTTGTCACTCATCTTATAATCAATATTATAATTGATTACTGTCGCTGCTGGAACCCTTTTTGTAATTCCTGCTTTTAGATCTGCATCTGTACCCATTTGAATTTGACCCATCGTATCAAACGTAAGCCAAATTAATAGTGCAGCTGAAAATCCAGTAACCCATGCCGCTGATCTCTGCCAGAATCGGACATCAGTCCATACTGAAACTGTTCTTTTAGACACTGTTTCTCCTTTTTTAATGTTCATATCGTTCTTCTGAACGTTGATTTAAATAATACCAAAGATGAGGTAATATCAGATAACCTACCATAGCTAACACTAATGCTTTTACTGTAAAATTGTCACTACCAAGTGATACTGCTACAAAATATAAACAGTAAACTTGTAGTATCCAAAAGAAGTAAGCAAATGGCATAAATATAGGTTTTAGATATTCCATCTTTACTAATGTATAAATCGCTACAAAGAATAGACCAAATAATAGTACAAAAGAAGAAGCAAGAAATATCGGCAAAAACTGATCTAGTGGAATCTCTGGAAGATTTAAATAAACAGCATTTTCAAGTGGTTTCATATTTTTCCTTTGTATTAATAAATGGTTCAGTCAAATTCTATAGTAAAATATCATTATTTTTATTGATATATATCAATTATTTAATATTTTAAATCAATTTATTTTTTTAAGTTTTAATTAATAAATGTCAATAAAGTGTCAGTGACATATATGTGACCTTTCATAAGGATAAATTATAATAAATATAATAAAATTAATAAAGTATTAAGTTTAAAAGGCGCATAATTGTAATTATCATTGACAATTATTTTACATTAGTTGTTTTGGTATTATATGACATAAAAGGAGAGAGTTAGTTATGAAACTAGGTTTAAATAAGGTTTCTTCATTACTTTTAGGTACTACAATTGCTGCAACTACAATGACAGCAAGTAGTGGATTACAAAAAGTAATGCAAGACCGTGGATTAACAGAAAATGATGTTATTCGTGCTGCGAAAACTTATAATCCTACAGGTGGTAGGGATGAGTTTATTGTATTTTCATCTGGTGGACAGTCTGGACAAGTAATTGTTTATGGTGTTCCATCTATGAGAATTTTAAAATATATTGCGGTGTTTACACCAGAACCGTGGCAAGGTTATGGTTATGATGTAGATAGTCTTAAAATTTTAAGACAAGGTAATATTAGAGGTAGAGAGATAAATTGGGGAGATACACATCACCCAGCTTTATCTGAAAAAGATGGTGTTTATGATGGTAAATGGCTAGCTATCAATGATAAAGCAAATCCAAGAGTTGCTATTATTGATTTACATGACTTTGAAACTAAACAAATTGTTGTAAACCCAGTATTTAAATCTGAGCATGGTGGAGCATTCTTCACGCAAAATTCTGAATATATTATTGAAGCTTGTCAATATGCAGCACCATTTGATAATAACTATCACCCAATTGAAGAGTATAAAGAGTCTTATCGAGGTGGGGCAACTATGTGGAAATTCGATCCTAAAAAAGGTAGAATTGATGAAAAGGCTTCATTTACTATAGAGATGCCTCCATATATGCAAGATTTATCAGATGCTGGTAAAGGTGTATCGAATGGTTGGGCTTTTACAAACTCATTTAACTCGGAGATGTATACAGGTGGAATTGAAGTTGGAATGCCACCAAATGAAGCTGGTATGTCAAGAAATGATACTGACTTCTTACATGTATATAACTGGGAAAAATTAGCAGAAGTTGCTAAAGATCCTAAAAATGTAAAAATTGTTAATGATCATAAAGTAATTCCTATGGATGTTGCTGTTGCAAATAATGCATTATTCTTAATTCCTGAACCAAAATCACCTCATGGTGTAGATGTATCTCCTGATGGAGAATATATTGTTGTTTGTGGTAAATTAGATACTCACGCATCAGTATTCAAATGGTCAAAGATTAAGCAATTAATTGATAATAAAGATTATGCTGGAAAAGATCCATATGGTATACCAATTTTAGATATGAAAAAATCTTTACATGGTCAAATGGAAATTGGACTTGGACCATTGCATAGTCAATACTCAAATGTAGATGGTGAAATATATACTTCTGTATATGTTGATTCTCAAGTTGCTAAGTGGAACTATAAAGAGCTAAAAATGCTTGATAAAGAAAATGTTCACTACAACATCGGTCACCTTTGTGGTATGGAGGGTAAATCTGCAGATCCTCAAGGTAAATATATTATTGCACTTAATAAGCTTGCAATTGATAGATTCCAAAATGTTGGACCACTACATCCACAAAATCACCAGCTGATTGATGTAAGTGGTAAAACTATGGATTTACTTGTAGATATGCCTTTACCATTAGGTGAACCACATCAAGCTGTTGCTATTAGAGCTGAAAAGCTACACCCACATGTAAGATACAAAATGGGTACAAATGCAAAAACTGGTGAAATTCATGTTGGTAAGACACTTGCTGGTCAAGAAAGAGTTGAGAGAACTTTAAAGCCTGATGGAACTCATGAAGTTAAAATTTATGCTACATTAGTTAGGTCTCATATCAATCCTGAGAGAGTTACAGTTAATAAAGGTGATGAAGTTGTATGGTATATGACTAACCTTGAAAGAGCACAAGATGAAACTCATGGATTTACTGTAGATCATTTTGATGCACATGCTTCGTTAGAACCAGGTGAAACTACAGAGATGAGATTTATAGCTGATATTGAGGGTGTATTCCCTTACTACTGTACTGAATTCTGTTCTGCACTTCACTTAGAGATGATGGGTTACTTAATGGTTAAAGATCCAAATAAGAAATATGCTTCTGCGCAAAAAATGAAAATGCAATCAATGTCACCTGCTGAGCTTCAAGCTGAGTATGATAAGACAGTTGCAGTAAATGATGCAACGCAAGCTGTTATTATGAGTGTTGTTGAGTTCTTAAAAGCTAATAACTTCCAAGATCATAAAGTTGTTGCAGATCTAGTTGATGATGCATTTGCACAGTTTGGTCAAATTAAAGAGCAAAAAGCTAAATCCGATGAGGCGAAAGCTGCTGGAGATATGGAAAAAGCGATTTTATTTGAAAATATGATTTGGCAACTTATGGTTAAAACTGCAGATGTTGGTATTAGAGCAAAAGATGCACTTGTAAGACTTATTGCTACAAAACAATCTCCTGCTGCTTCTAGAGGTGCTAAAGCATTTGGTGAAGGTGGATGTGGTGGATGTCACGTTATTGGTAAGGTATCTTCTGGACCTGACTTAACTGGTGTACTACAAAGACATGAAAATGCAGAGAAATGGGTATCTGACTTTATTTTAGATCCTGAATCTATGTATGAAGAAGATTATGTTAAGGGTATGATTAACTACTTTAATCTAAAAATGCCTAATCAACATATGACAAAAGATGAAGTTGCAGATATGATTGAATACTTCAAATGGGTAGATGAAAACGCTAACTTATTCTAATAGTTAGATTTTATAAAACCTATATTAAAAGGGGAAAGCTATAAACTTTCCCCTTTTTTATTGATAAATATCAAGAAAATTAAGTCTAGATTATAATATAATTAATATAAATTAATAGTTTAGATTTAGTTTTCATATACAGGAGAGATAATATATGATGAGAAATATAGTACTTGGATTTTTCACAATTGTAGTAGCTGCACTTATGGCTTATACTGCATCACAGGGTGGAGCATACCACGGTGGAGAACATGGAAAAGTTATAGAAGACATTGGTAATAAAGTATCTGGAAATAGTGTACAAAAAGTAAATGAAAAAGATGATAGAGAGAAAGAAAATGATGCTTTAAATGCTCTAAAAGAGAAAGCTGGATCTGCATCTGGATTTAAAGTAAGTAATAGATATAAAAGCAAATGTTCATCTTGTCATGGTATCAATGGTAGTGGATTCCAATATGGTAAAAAGCTTATGGGACCAAAATTAATTGGTCAGACAGAAGCTAAGCTTTTAAAAGATTTAGAAGAGTTTAAAGCAGGTCGTAGAGAAAATCTTGTAATGAAAGGGCTTCTAATGTCACTTGATCAAACTGCTTTAGTAGAGTTAGCAAAAGAGATTGGTGATTTTGAGAGAAGATCAAAAGAAGCACCATCAGGTAAAAGCCGTGAAAATAATGCAAATAAATATGATATGTCAGCGTGGTAAGAATGATGAATAAGTATAACAATAGAGAAACAATAAAAAATACAAGTTTTTGGTCAACATTCTTTGATACGACAAAAGATGGGAAAACAAAATTTTCATATAGGATGAAAAGATGGATACTTGTAATCGGCATACATGCACTATTCTTTTTATCATTTTTCATAGACTTGCAAGTACTTGAAGGTACATTAAGTGGATCAAGATTCCTTGGTTTCCATATGATAGATCCTTTTATGAATCTACAACTATTCTTAGCAACTTGGCATATACCAATAAATATGGTAATTGGTGTGACAACTATCATAGTTGTATATCTACTTGTAGGTGGTAGATCTTATTGCTCTTGGGTATGTCCATATGGAATATTAAGTGAGATAGGTGAAAAATGGCATAATACACTTGTAGCAAAAAAGATAATTAAAAGTAGAACATTTGATCATAGAGTCAGACATATCTTTTGGGCTGCATTTTTATTGTTATCTTTCACAAGTGGATACTTAGTATTTGAAACATTTAATGTTGTAGGTATTTTAAGTAGAATGATAGCTTATGGTTGGTCAGTAGCCTTTGTATGGGTATTAGTTGTATTCTTAATGGAAGTATTTTATTCAAGAAGAGTATGGTGTACATATATATGTCCTATAGGTACATCATATGGATATCTTTCTAAAGCATCAGCTTTAAGAGTTGAGTGGAATGATAATTGTGATAGCTGTATGGTTTGTCATGATGTATGTTTTGAGAATCAAGTATTAGAGATAACTAAATCTAAATATAGAAAGCAAATAGATGATAAGCAAATTAAAAAGCAATTTATCATGGGTAACGACTGTACATTATGTGGTAGATGTGTAGATGTATGTCATGCTGATGCTTTAAACTTTAAATTTAGAGATACTGGTCTTGTAAGATACCCTAAAGTATTTGCTACTATTGCTGTTTTACTTTTAACATTTGCATTTACTGCACCTATGATAGGGTTCCATGGTGTTTTAAATAAAATTGAACAAGGTAAAGAAGCCGAAATCCATGATTTCTCAAAAACTATTTGGAACTTTTATAATCAAGGTAGATATAAATCAATTGCAACACCAAAAGAAGCACATAACAACCTAGATGGTATGATAGAAACTGCATCAGAGTTAGGTGTAGCATCATTACCTATTTGGGCAGTATCATTAGAAGCTCCAAATTATCCAGAGGAAGCATTCCCTGAAGGTATTCCAGTATTCTTCCATTTTGATGGATATAGTGGAGAAGTTCATGAAATGAATACTATTAATCACTATGTAGGTATGGATCCTATGTGGACTGGTGGTATATTGGAAAGAGAAATAGGAATATATGCATTGCTATTACTGAGCCTTGGTATGATATTTGCTATGATGACAAGATCTAAGTTCTTGAATTATCTGATGCTAATACCAACTTCGTTACCAGTATTATTTATAGCTGACTATTCATTTTGGTTATATCATTTTGGTCATAATCTTCATGATTGGGGAGCATTTAAGATTAAACCATTTATGCCAACAGTATTTGGAGATGGTAAAATTGCACAGTTTATTACGCATTCATATCCTACAATAGGATTCTATATTATTATGGCTATAAGTTTATTTTCACTACTTGCATTCCTTGCAAAAAGAAAAGAGATTAATGAAGCCCAAGTAAAAGAAAAGTGGGAAAGCTTAGGTGATGTTAAATAAATTATTCTTAGTATTTATAGCTTTAGTTAGTTTTATAAATGCAAATGTATTACAAGATGCTATCGATAAAGCACCAGATGGTTCTATATTAAAATTACCAGCTGGTGTATACAAAGGAAGTATTACTATTAATAAACCAATTACAATTTTAGGAATTGAAGATGGTGTAATAATTGATGGTGAAAATACAGGTACAGTGATTACTGCAAAGGGATCATATATTACTCTTAAAAATTTAACTATCCAAAATAGTGGTGAACGGCATGAAAATTTAGATGCTGCAATTAAGCTTATGGATGGATCTCAAAATGAGATTAGTGATTGTAATATCAAAGAAACACTTTTTGGTATAGATATACAAATGGTAAATAATTCAATTATTTCAAATAATAAAATTACTTCAAAAGAGTCTTTGGATCTAGGACTTAGAGGTGATGGTCTTCGATTGTGGTATAGCAATGATAATATTGTAAAGAAAAATTCACTTATAAAATCAAGAGATATGGTAGTATGGTATTCTCATGGAAATATTATAGAAGAAAATTATGGTGAGCAGTGTAGATATTCATTACACTTTATGTATGCAGGTAAAAATTATGTAAGAAATAATACTTATAAGTTTAATTCTGTAGGTATATTTTTCATGTATTCACAAGATACAATTGCTACAGGAAATGTAATAAAAAGTTCTTTAGGTGCTACAGGCATGGGTATAGGATTGAAAGATGTATCAAACTTTACAATCAAAGATAATACAATGATTTATTGTGCACAAGGTATGTATATAGATAGATCTCCTTTTGAACCAGATACAAATAACTGGATTGAAAATAATAAAATTTTATATAATTCTGAAGGGCTACATTTTCATTCTTTAAGTGTTGATAATGTAATTAAAGGCAATACAATGCAAGGTAATATTGAGGATATTATCAACGATAGTAGAGGGGCAAAAACTTATAATAATGAGATTGTTGGTAACTATTGGGACAACTATGAAGGTTTTGATAGTAATAATGACAATGTAGGTGACACCCCACATACAGTATATCAGTACGCTGATCAACTATGGGTATATAATGAAGATGTAAAGTTTTTTTATGGTTCACCAGTGATATCACTATTAAATTTTTTAGCTAAATTAGCACCATTTAGTAAACCACTATTTATAATGGAAGATAAAGAACCACAAGTTCGATTAAAAGGATAAGAAGTATGGCAAGTGTAAAAACAGATAGAAGAGAATTTGTAAAGTATTCAACATTAGGTATTTTAGGATTAGCAGCAGCTGGAGGAATAGTACTTAGTCCAAGTGGTGCAGTTGCCGAAAATAGATTAAGACCACCAGGTGCAGTAGATGAAAAAGAGTTTTTAGCACTTTGTATTAAATGTGGTCAGTGTTTACAGGTTTGTCCTTATCACTCTATTGAACTTGCTGACTTTGCCAAAGGTCATGGAGTAGGTACACCATATATTGATGCAAATATAAGAGGTTGTTATGCTTGTGAAGCTGTACCATGTGTACTCGCATGTCCTAGTGGAGCACTTGATCATAATTGTGAAAAACCAGAAGATATTAAGATGGGGATAGCTGTTCTTGAACACCCACGAACATGTTTAGCTGTTACAAATACACCAGTACCAGCTGGATATGATCAAAAAATGAAAGATTTTATTGCAAATGTGACAAATGTTAATCCACTTGAGGATAAAATATTAGAGAAGTTTGATGGATTTGAAGGTAAAGAATGTACACTTTGTGCAGATATGTGCCCTATGCCAAATCCATTAAGTGCAATTGCAATGGTAACAAAATCAAGTGGTATCACTAGACCTGAAATATATGAAGGTTGTACTGGATGTGGTGTATGTCAAGAGGTGTGTCCTGTAAAAGAGCCTGCCATTGTGATTAAACCTAGATTGTCTTATGATGATTATTATAACAAAGGGAAACGATCATGAAAATTAAGAATATAGCTTTAATATCAACATTGACATTACTAATATTTACTGGATGTTCAGATAAACCAACAGATGACAAGAAAGAAGCTATAATACCTGCTACTACATCAACAACACCAAAAATACAAATAGTTGTAAATGAAAATGCAAAAGCTATTAAAGTAGAAGAGAAAGAGAAGCAAGACCATACAAAAAATGGTAAAAATTATTATTTCTCTTATGGTGTTAAATCAGGCTATGATATGAATTCAGAACCTGCAAATCAAGATGCTAGTGTAAGGGTTAAACCAAGAACGGTAATAGAAGCTAATATGCATGTAAGAAGTCCTTATGAGAAAGTACAAGTTTCACTTCTTGTAAAAAAACTAAGTAAAGAATTTATTGTTAAATGTTCATCTTGTCATAATGATTATGCAAATGGTATTATTGGACCATCTCTTTTAAATAAAACATCTGAAGAAATACTAAAAGATATTAGTGACTTTAAGACAGGCGTAAAATCAAACCCATTAATGGATGATCTAATTAAGATGATGAGTGATAATCAGATTAAAAAATTAGCCAGTGAAATATATGAGTTTAATAAGATGGTGCAAGAGCTAAAAAATAAGTAGGAATTGATTATGGAAAAAGTATTAATAGATGAAGAGATTCAATTAGACCCACAAAGATATATAGTAAGTGAAACAGATGCAAAGGGTAAAATTACTTATTGTAATGATTATTTTGTAGAAGTATGTGGATATAGTCAGGATGAACTAATAGGTAGTCCACATAATATTATTAGACATCCTGATATGCCAAAAGTTGTATTTAAAATACTTTGGGAAACTATAAAGCAAGGTAAAAACCTTAATGTAGTTGTAAAAAATAGAGCTAAAGATGGCAGATTCTATTGGATTTTTACAGAATTTGAAAGTAGAAGAGATGCTGATACTGGTGAGATTATAGGATATATGGCATCTAGAAAAACTGTATCAAGGCATATTATTGATGTAATGGCTAAATTATATAGTGAACTTCTTGCTGTAGAAAAAGAAGGTGGTATCGAAGCTTCTGAAGAATATTTAAGTAATTTTCTAAAAGATAAGGGTGACGATATAGAGTTTGTAAACTTTATGGATGAGATTCATAAATTTTATTAAGTCCCTATAAGGGGACTTATAAAATTATAATTTTTCCTTACTTGTGATTATCCCATCTTGGTCACAGTATATATATTCACCTGTCTTGAATTTTATATTTCCAAATTCAATATCAGTACCTATTTCACCAGTACATTTCTTTTGACTTTTAAATGGATAAGTTCCAAGAGCATATAGTGCTACATCAATTGTAGCTGTTGTAGCTGTATCTCTTACATAGCCGTTTACAACAATACCTGCAAAATTATTTTGTTTTGCAAAGCCCATAAGCTTGTCGCCAACTACTGCACAAAAATCACCTTGCACATCGACTACTACCACTTTACCATCACCTTGATTATCTCTTAGTAATTCAACTAAAGCACCATTGTCTTCAAAAAGTTTTACTGTAAGTATTTCACCTTGACATTTAGTAGCTTTTCCATATGATTGAAAACCAGGGTTTAAAACTTGTACTTTATCCACATTTTCATCACATATATCTGCTGTAAAAAAATCCATAATTATCCTCTGTATAGTTTGTAAAGCCTTATTGTATCAAAAATAAGATATAATCGTGCATATAATTATTTAAGGTACTTAATGAAAGTTGTAACTGGAGTTGTTGGAAATGATATTCATGTCGTTGCTAATAGACTAATTGATATATCACTAAAAGAAAGAGGCTTTGAGGTATTTAACTTAGGTGTTAATACATACTTAGAAGAATTTCTAGATGCAGTAGTAGAGACAAATGCAGATGTCTTATTAATCTCTTCTTTAAATGGTGAAGCTGAGGGTTGGTGTAGAGATCTACTATTTTTAAAAGAGCAATATGATATGGAAAATGTAACATTTGTGATTGGTGGAAACTTAGCTGTTGGTGAAAGTACAAATGATGAGATTGTACCAAAATATAAAGAATATGGATTTGATCTTGTATTTCATCAAGTTGACTTGATGGATGGTTTAGATACTTTGGAGGAGTTTGTTAGATGAGTTTACTTCAAAGAGATAGAGAGATAATTGTACAAAATGAGTTTGTAGATCATTTTGATTTTGCAGAGGTTGAAGAGTTTGTAAAAGGTGCTAGCAAGGATCTATTTATATCTCATAAGTTTAAAACACATAAAGGTCAAACATTAGTACAACCAAGGGGTGGATTCCCTACGTATGAAAAAATGTATACACTTTATAATGAGTTTAAAAGTGTAGATGTAGATGTATTACCACTTACAATTGATTCACATACAAGATTAAATGATTATGGTAGTGCAGGTAAGATGCTTAGGCTTAGTGAAGAGACTGAGAC
>CAZWLA010000008.1:0-40202 GCA_964633845.1 uncultured Arcobacteraceae bacterium
TCCCTCTCTTGACACCATTTTTAGGAATTTCATTTCCAAAAACTCCCCAAACCCCCATTAAATCGAATCTAGCGAACATCATTAAGCTCCAATTTTTTGATCAAATTTTAGGTGTGCAGTTTTTTGTGCAGTTTTTTCACCTAAATTGAAATCATCCAAGAAAGTAGCTCTTTTAACTTTATCATCTTTAATATATTTCGTATATTTAGATAATGTCATTGAAACATCTGCATGTCCAAGTGTTCTTGATACCCAAACGATATCTTCACCTTTTGATATCATTAATGATGCAAAAGTGTGTCTTGTTTGATATAGTGTTCGATAATCTAATTCACAAAGTTTTAGTGTATTTTTCCAAACACCATCTCTTAAATGGTTTGATCCTGAATGATTGTTACCTTTAGTGTTTAGAAAAACAAAACTTTGTCTAAGGTATGTATCCTTCTTTTGAATCATTAGTGCATCTCTTACAAGTGGTAGCATATCAATACTTCTAATACTACTAGAAGTTTTTGGTGTACCAACTATACCTTTTCTTACTGATCGTTTTATACTAATAGTATTTGAAGCAAAGTTTATATCTTCCCATTTTAAAGCTAAGATTTCACCAGTTCTCATACCAGTAAAGAAAGCTATTTGGAAAAAGTTTTTTTGCCATCCAGTAGCTTTTGATAAAATAAGTTTTACTTCATCAAGATTAAATGGTTGAACTTCCACTTTAGTAGTTTTCTCTGCATCTACTAGATCAAAGTAATTCTTATCAATAAGTTCATCTTTTTTTGCTTCTTCAAGTATAAATCTAAATATACCTCTAATACCATTAACTGTCTTACCAGCAAGACCACTATCAATAAGTGACTTTTGCCATTTTTGTATGTCGTTTCGTTTGATATCTTTTAAATCATAGTTTTTAAAGAACGGGGCTATCTTATTTTCAAAAATCTTTTTATACTCTTTTGCAACAACTTCTTTTCTTCTACCTTTGTTTAGCTCTAAATTTTCTAAAGCATACTCTACAAAGTTGTTTGAAACTTTTGGTATAGATTTTTCTTTATGTAATTGTAGAAGTTGTGAATAGTGGTGTTTTTTGATCCATGATACATTTTTCTTTGTTTCTTCAAGTCCAGTAGAATATCTTTTAAATACTCCATCAATTGAGCCTTGAACATAGATCTTATTTCCTCTAATTGTCCAGCCTTGTGTGTTTTTATTTGCCATAGTGCATCCTTATACTAGGCAAAATACTTACATCCACATATATTTTATTATTTTCTTTATAATAATCTACTTGTGGCTTAAAATTTGCCTTAATATGATGAGATAAAGTTTGTCTTGATATGTCAAGCTCTCTTGCAAGATCTGGCATTGATACTTTTTTTAATATCATCTTTTCAATAGTCTGTAATCTATTATTAAGATTTAAAATATTTTGCTTTATCTCTACCATATCCATAATATTAACTTTCCTTTTTACTATCATTCTCATCAATAAGAGTAATAGATTTTGAATCAACACCATAATTTATAGAGGAAGTATTTATTTGTTGATTGTTGAATTTAAAACTAAATACTTCACTTGATTTGCAAGAAACACCCCTAAAGAATCGTGGTCTATTATTATCAATTGAATCAACTACAACACCTCTAATTTGACCCATATCACGAGATCCCTTAATCTCTTTTTTAAGCTCTTCAAAAAATCTTACAGATTTAAGTTCATAACCTCTGTGTTCCATATATTCCTTATAGTGTGCATATAAAAGATCTTTTGGAATCATCACATCATCATTGGCATTAAGACACTCTTTGATATATCTTCTAATTGGATTAGCTTTATCTTTATACTCTTTGATAGTATCTTTCATCTCTTGTGATTTTGTGAAGCCATTATTTTTAATAAGATTTTCTAAGTGCTTTAATACTAAGTTTAATATACCAGCTAATTCACTATTGAACCTTTTTGAAAGATCCATAATTCTATCTTCTTCTGCAATTACAACATTACAGTTTATTTGTAAGGCTCTTCTTAATACACCACCATCAAGTGTTGATGGATTTAATTCAATATTACCAGCACTTACAATCTTTGGTTGATTGATACTTTTTAGTGTAAATGGTTTACCAAACTTTGGATTTATTGATATATCATCATTTGTAGATGTCAAAGCTTTTACATTGTCCATCTGTGAGTCTTTTAGATTTTTACTATTAAACTCTGAACCAATATTTACAAACTTATTTACCAATGCTTCAAGTTCGTGTCCGTGCATCTGTTGAATATTTAGATTTGAATAGTTTTCACCAAAGAATTTTTTAAGAAGATCAAGTAATACAGATTTACCATTTGCACCAGCTTCACCATAAAAGTATAAAAATGCTTCATATCTATGTGATGGCATAAAACAATAACCAATAAATTCTAATATTGTTGCTTGATTATCTTTATTTGGAAAAGATATATCTAAAAATTTTTGAAAGTTTTTGCAAGTAGCATTTGGATCATAATCAAAGGCTAAAAGATTTGTACATACATCTTTTTTATCATGTATATTTTTAAATGTAACTTTTCCCTCATCTGTGATAAACATAGTACCATTTGTAAAGTTTATCACCCTTTTGTCTTTTTGATAATAGTGTCTAACTTCATTAATAGATAATGCACCAGTATAAAGATCCTCTTTTATCTCTTTTGCATTTCTTGTAGATACTTTATTTGCATCTACATGGGCTAGTGGCATCCACTTCCTGTATATAAATCCTAAAAGATCATCTTCACTCTCTTTTATTGGTTCATAATGAGTTCCAGTCCATACACAAATAGACTCACCAAATTTTGCAAGTGAAAAACCAGTTTTTTCAGTCATAGCTCTAAATGCTCTTACCATATCCGCAATAGATGTTTGTGAATATTTTGAATCAAAAGTTTTATAATTTTGAATCATCATTTCAATCATTTCAACATATTGAGTTGCTAGTTCTACTGGATCACCTGAAACATTTGTTAAATTATTTGCAAGGGCATTTACTGTATGTGTTTTAAAGTCTTTTAAATTCTTTTTCTTTTTGAATCTATCCATAAATTCCTTTAAGCCTTTGATATCTTTTTGCCCTTTTACAGTAATAATATTAATAGGATTTTTATCTTTATCTTTTGAAACCCAAATTTTTTTGATATCTTGAACTGTTTTAAACTTCTCAATAAAATAATCTTTTGATAGATCTAAATCTGTATAGCTTTCAATATCTTTAATGATCTCATTGTTTAGTGTGTGTGAACTAAATTCAAGTGCATGGATTATCTCATCTTTTGTTCTAAAGTTTTTATCTGCAATAAAATCAGATATATCATATTTATCAGCTAAGTTTCTGTTGATTTGAAAAAATAGTGTTATATAAGTAGCTTTTGCAACTTCACTAGTCTCTTTAAATCTTTTTATAGCACCTTTGTATCCAGCATGATCATTGTCAAACCATATATAAACTATCTTATCTTTTAGAAGATGTTTATGTTGTTCCCAAGATGTTCCAGCTCCACCAAGAGTAAGAGTATTGATCCCGTATGATAATAAGTTAAGTGCATCTTTTTCACCCTCTGTGATAAATACTGTATCACTTTGGTGTTGTGCAAAATAGTCATAAGGAAAAGCAAAAGATGTTGGTGCATGGTATGATCTCCATTTACTATCTACTCTTTGTGCTAGATGTACTTTGTTTTCTTTATCCCAGATATATTTTTCTCTGGTCTTAATATCGTAAGTCTTACCATCTTTTGTTCTATTTAAAATACAAAAGCTTTGATGCTTGTCATCATAGCCAATATACTGATCACACCATTTTACAAACTCTTTTGATGTATGTGGAAATAGTTTATCATGAGCTTTCATCATCTCTAAAGATTTATCATCACTTAATCTTTTAGAAAAAACATAAGATTTTTTTGTCATCTGTTGGATTGAAGTTGCTTTGTCTTTCTCAAGCTGTATAGCATCTTGCTTATCTTGCTCTAATCGTTTGGCTTTTTTATCTTCAATTAGTTTTTGCTGTAATTTTCTTTGCTCTATCTCTTCACTAGTCTCTACTGTAGTTTCTCTACCTTGATCAAAATTATAATTTATATCAAAGTTTTTGCAGATCTCTTTTAATGCACCTATAAAGTCAACACCTTTTATAGCTTGTGTAAGATCTATAATATTACCTTTTGTCTCACAACCAAAACAAACTAAATAATTTTTACCTTGTTTTCTTTTTACATTGTCTTTTGATCCACAAGCTGGACAAGAAAAAGTAAGTTTGTCTTTTCTTTCATATCCTAAATAGTTAGTTGCATACTCTTCTATGTCAATTTCAGTTTTAATATAATCTGTGATTTGTTCAATATTCATAGTATTAGTAATCATAATTTAACTCCTCAACTGGAAATAAACTATTTTGATGTATATAAGTTTTAAGTGCATTGATTAATAGTTTAGCTTGTTTAATTTGCTTGAATGTAAATCTATAGAAGTATTTGTTTAATGTGGTTTTTTTAATACCAGTCATTTTAGATAACTCTACACAAAGATTATTTTCATTGTGAGATACTATAAGTGCTTTTTGTCTTAATTCATCTAATTGTTCGGCAAATGGATATCTATAGTTTTCCATAACATGAAGTTTGCCATCAACAATTTTAAACCTCTCATCATCTTTATTTTTGTGATAAATAAGTTTAATATTGTTAGCATCAACTTCATTAATATCAGCAACAATTTGTACTGGTAAAAATATAGGCTTCATAAAGAACCTTGTAAGTAAAAATATCATGTGTGCATCCTTAGAGTTTATTGATTAAGCCCAGTTGGAAATTCGGATGCACGGTGAATAAAACAAACTGGACTTAATCAATAAACTACTATTAGTTAAAAATATGTTATAATCTAATTATAATTAACTAGAAAATAAGTGTATTTTTAAAATTGTAGTATTATAAAACTTAAATATTAGTTAATTACACTTAATTTCAAGTACTAGGAAACTACTATGTCAATTAAAAAAGATACAATTGAAAGACTAAGAGAGGCTATAAGGTATGTTAAACATAATAAGTCTTTTAATATAAAAAACCAAGATGATTTTGCAAAAGAGCTTAATGTTGATATTTATAAAATAAGAAATATGTTAGGTGGATCCGTGGATATAAAGCCTGAATTTGCTTTAGACCTAAGAGATAAATTTGGTATAGATCCATGCTGGTTAATTTTTGGTACTGGTGTGATGAATGCTAAATTTAATCTTGATGGATATGAATCAGAAGTACTTTCAAATACAGAAATAACAAGTATGCTTAATGATCTAAAAGAAAAAATAGAAAAGCTAGAATCTAATATATAAAAATCATAAGACAAAAAATCTATAAATAATAAATAACATAATCCCCTATAAAACTTTAGGGGTTATGATGAAAACTGACAACAATAAAGATTTGGATCTTGCAAGATTCAATGAACTTTTTACAGCACAAGAAGAGATGCTACCAATATGGCTTAAGAGCGAAAGGCTATATAATTCACAACATTTAAAATCAGATTCTCAAAAAAGAAAAGACAAAAGAAGATCTGATCTTTTTATACCAATTACAAGAAATACAGTTAATATTATTAAAGCTATATTCACAACTGCATTTTTTTCAAATGGAAATCCAATAGAATTAGTACCAATTGGTGATGATGAAAATGAACTTTGGACTGATCGAAACAAAATACTTAAATACTACTACAACAAACTAAAACCAAACAAAGAACTAAGCAAAGCTTTTTTATCTGCCCTACTTTATAGAATTGGAATTGTTATAACTTATTGGGATGATCAAAAGAAAAAAGTGATCACTACAAATATACCAGTAACAGATATTGCCTTTGATAATGAATGTGTAAATATTGATGATGTGCAAGAAATTGCATATAAATATTATGAATCAAATAGAATAATCAAACAAAAAATTCAAAATGGTTTTTACAATCAAAAGAAATTAATGAAAAAACTTTTTAGTGAAGATGATGGAACTAATAATAATAATAAAAGAAGAAAAATAAAAGTTTTATATACTCAAACTGCCAAAGGGTATAAAGTAAAAACATTTATAGGATCAACATTAGTACGAGTTTCTAATGTAAAAAATTCCCCTTTCCAGTATGGATATGCTTTAGAAAATATACCAGCTATTGATGAAGATAAAAGAAAAGATGAAATCCTTTGTTATGGTATGGATGTACCAACTGTACTAAGTGAGATACAAGAAGAGATCAATAGAAAAAGAAATATTAAAAATGATATTCAAGAAAAAATACTTAATCCTGATGTGTATGTAGGAGATAATGCAAAAGTAAAACCACAAGATTTAAACTATGGATCTGGTAAAAGAATACGAGTAGAGGGTGATATATCTCAAATACAAGAAAGACAAGTACCAAGTGAATATGCACTTAATGCTGATTTGTCAATGTTAGCTGGTGATGTACAAAGTGCTGTAGGCGTAAACTCAATTCAAGAGGGTCAAACAAGTGCTAGTGATAGGCGATCTGCTGTAGCATTAGCAACTGTAAATAGTAATAGTTCAATGAGAATTGAAGAGATGATCATGTTAATTAAGGAGACTTTATTTGAGCATTGGGCTAAGACATGGACAAATATTGTATTTAAAAATGCAGATGATAGTGTAATTAATGCTGTAACTGGAAAAGAATATCCATTAGGTAGAAAAGGGAAAAGAGATTCTATTGAGTATGACTTACGAATTAATTTTGGTATGACACTTGATAAAGAAAAAAGGATACAAGATCTTCTGGGTATCTATCAAATAACTGCACAAAATCCAAATATAAATCCAAAAATAATTGAAAAGATGTTGAAAAAAATACTTGATCTTAGAATTGGTGAAGATACAGATCTTGATGAATTATTTGTAGAAGTACAGCAAGAGGAACAAAATCAACCAACACCAGAACAATTAGAAGAACAAAAACAAAAAGAAGCCCTACTTAATGGTGGATTGGCTTAAAAATCTTAAGACAAAAAAGAAAAATAAGATTGTCATAATTTAAATGAAATAAATTAAAAGGAAAAAAAATGGCAAAAAAAAGTCTAGGTAAAGTTATTAAGGTTCACTCAAGTGGTATTAGTGAAACAGATAAGGGTATTAAAGTATCTAAAGTTTTTAATTATGGTGAAGAGATTGAATTTGATAGTGAGTCTAAAGAGTATTCAATTAAAGAGGGTACAAAATCTGCTGGTACTAAACAAGCTTTAGAAAAAAAAGTTAAAGAGTTATCAGATGAACTTGATGATTTAAAAAAAGAAAACGAATCTTTAAAAAAAGAAAACTTAGATTTAGTGTCACAAATTGATGATCTTCAAAAAGAAAATACACCAATTATTGATGGTGAAGCTGGTGATGAATAATGATTAGAAAATATGGATTATTTGCATTTTTAAAACAAATGGGGCTTTTTGGTTCTTATGCTGTTGATGATGCTGGTGCTGGTGCTGGTGATGATATAGGTGATCTTGATCTTGATGATCTAGGTGATGATGCTGGTGCTGGTGGAAATCCAAATCCTGATGGAGATGGTGATGATAAAACTTCCACGGGTGAAAGTTTGGAAGAATTAAAAGCTATGCAAAAGAAGATTCAAGAACTTGAAGCTGACAAAGAAGCTAGAGAAAATCAAGAAGCCCAACAAAGAGCAATTTCAAACCTTGAACAAAAGTATGATGGCTTTGATGCTAATGCTGTAAAGGATTATTTGGTTGAACTAAATAAGACTGATCCAGATAAAGCTCAAGCACTAAATAATTCTGTTGGGTGGGAAAATGTTTGGATTACTGAATTAGCACCAAAGGTTGACAATGATGCTATTTCATTTGGTCGTAATGTCGCACCAGTTGATCGAAGCGAAGAGGTGCTTGAAAAAGTAAACGAAGGAACAGTTACATTTGCAGATGAGCAAGATGTACTGGGAAAATTATTAGTATAAGGACAAAAAAATGGATGGATTAATATTTCTAAAAGATATGGATACTAAGCAAGTAGACTTAGTAAATAGAATTGCGAAGCTGGGGTATCATGATACACCACTTTTTAATACGATACAAAAAGCCGTACCAAGTGCAAAAACTGAAACAGCTTTAGGTCATACATGGTTATATGAAGAGGGTGTAGAAGCTGATGATGATAATGCACATAAAGAGGGATCAGCACCAGCTGATTTTGAACATGGTGCTTTAGGTGAATCTAAAAATCACTACCAAATCATTAAACACTCATACGGTATTACTGGATCAATGGAGGGTAAAACTGATATTGAGGGTATAACTAAATTAGCAAAAGAGGGAACAAGAAAAGCTAAACAACATAGGCTAACTATTGAAAAGCTTTTATTTTCTTCACAAGCTCCACAACAAAGAACTGCTGAAAATGGTATGCTTGGTCGTGCTGGTGGATTAAAGCATTGGTGTACAAATGACAATACTTTAGGATTAGCTACTGAAGATATTTCAATTAAGTTTTTAAGAGAACTATTTAAAATTACATATTATCAAGGTATGCCAACAACTCATATTTTTGTATCTGATAAACAAAAAGATAAGCTAGATGATATTTATGCTTCACTTGTAAGAGGAACTATTGGTATGACTACATTAAAAGATACAAACTATCACCAATTAGATAATTTTGCTTATGCTCCAAAGGTAAAAGTTGTAATGTCTAAATATGTTGCTGATAATGAAATTTTAGCTGTTAATCAAGGTTCTTTAGCATTATCTTACCAAAGATTAACGCAGAAAAAAGATATACCAACTGGTGATGATGCTATTAAAAAGCAAATTATTTCTGAACTTACTTTAAGAGTTAATAACCCTTATGGTGTAAGTAGAATTTCTGGTTTAAAAGTAAACTAGTTATGACTTTCAAAGGATTTAAAAATAGTTTATCTTCAAAATTAATTGGAGATGTAAAACTTCCAAGTGATGAACTTTTAAAACCTTTGATCAAGGATGCAATAGAAGAAGTGGCTGAATTTTGTGAGCCACTTCATCTTATAACAGATGATCTTGATTTTGAGGTATTAAAAATTTTAACAAATTTAGATGATGGTATGTTTATACGATCACCAAGAGTACCACAAAATGAGGATGATAATATAGATATTGATGAAAAGCTATCTGTAGCTGTAGTTTTTTTAGTAGCTAGTTATATTGCTAGAACTAAAAATAATTATTCGCAAAAGGCAAATAAGTTAATGCTTAATTATATATGGGATCTTGAAAAAGTTTATGAGGTAGATTATGATGAGTAAGGCACAAGCATTAAATAAAGTGATGGATTTTTACGGATATAAAAAACCATTTGATATTAATGATTCTAGTGTAGGTAAAGAGATAACTATTACTGATGATTTTTATCAATTAATAAATAGATTTTTAGGTGCAAATAATAATGAAACTATCTCTAAGTCGGACAAAAAATACATAGGACTTTATATAAAATATATTGATATGAATAAGGAAGATAGAAATGAAAATAGTTGGCAAGAGCAAATAGATACAAAGTTTATGAAAGAACTCAAAGAGTTAAGTAATGGAGCAAAAGAGTACCAAGAGGTAGAAGATGTAAATCCAATCTCTTTAGACACCTTCGAGGAAGATACGATTGAGGATCTTCTAAAAGAGTTAGGTCTTGAGTAATGTCATTTGAGAGGGAAAATAAATGAGTGATTTTTTAGGTGCTGTAAAAAGAATACTGTTTGCTGTATTAACAGCATTTAAAAAAGAGCTAGAGTCTGGTGGACTTCAAGTAGGTAAAGCTAAAGATGCACAAAAGCTTAATGGTAAATCGATAGAAGATATTAAGAGTCTTATAACTCAATCTTCAAATAGCTCTTTTGAAAAGATAAGAGAGGTGCTTACAGAAGATAATGAGCTTATTCTTTTTACGGAGGATAAAATAGATGGTAAAGCTAAAACACAAAAACAGTTACATGAAATGATGATGGAACATATGGCAATTCAAGATAAAAAAATAAAAATATTAAGTGATGCAATTTTAGCATTTAAATAGTGCTAGGGTTTGTTCCTTCAAGTGTGTATATCAAGGACTCCCTCTCCTTTGATATGCACTCTTGAGGGAACGATTACTGTAGAGGGCTAATTAAAAAAAATAAAAAAAGGATATGCAAATGGTATACACATTAGGAAGATGGACAGCAGAAGAGAAAGCTGCACTAGTACAGGTATTATTAAACAAAACAAACTTTGAGGGATTAACTCAAACAGCTACAAGAGATGCAATTTTAGATGCAATTATTGCCGTTCAAGGTTCAAACAATACTGCACTTGAATCACAAAGAGTTGAGTTTTCAGCATTAATTACTGAAATTGAATCTGCATTAAATGCAAACTTAAATGAGATTGCAAGAGTTGAAAATGCTGCTGCTGCTGCAAGACTAGAGTTATCAAATGCACTAGCTGCTGAGATTGCACAAACAGATGGTGAAGTTGTTTCATTAGGACAAAGAATTGATACAATGTTATCAAACACAGATGCTGCTGCTATTGATTCAATCGCAGAATTACTAGCTCATGTAAATTCTGTTGATGGTGACTTAGCTGATGCAATTACTGCAATGGGTACGGGTTCAAACTCTGCACTTAATGATCATATCACAGCTTACAATCTAAAAGTTACAGAACTAACAAATACTATTGCTGCAAATAAAGTAATCGCATCTGATGAGATTGCAAGATTAGAGCAATTAATTAATAACCATAAGACAGAAGCAACTACAAGAAATACTTTAGTTGATGGTGAACTTCAAGCAATTAAAGATGATATTGTTTCTAAATCTGGTGAACAAACACAAGCATTAAGTGATGCTACAGTTGCACTTGATAGTAAAATTACTACTGCAAAAGCAGCTGCAATTGAAGCTGCAAAACAAGAAAGATTAACTTCTGAGGGCGTGATTAATCAAACAATCAATACATTAGAAACTAAAGTAGATCAACAAAAGACAGACTTAGAGGATCAAATCTCTACTGCATTATCAAGTATGGGTCTTAACGATACTGAATTAACTGGAAAAATTGAGCTTATCAATAAAACTTTAAATGATAATTTAGATAACGATACTTTCTCTGTACTTGAAAACTTAGATGCTTTAGCAGATGAGATGAACAACAGACAAACTGTGATTGCTGGGGTTGCTTCTGTAACTGCTGGTATTGTTTCTGGATTACCATTTACTACTGCTACTGATTATGAAGTGGTTGTTTCTCCAGTTGGTCATGTACCAGCATTTATCTCTGTAGAGAAAATTGATGGAGCATCATTTAAAGTAAATGCTAAAGATGCTAGATATTTTGCAGAAGATAATGTAGATTATACTGCTGCGTTTAATGTTTCTTACCAATTAGTTTTCAAACCAGCTGATATTGCTAGAGAGATGACTTTATCTGATGGTACTGGTGCTGGTGTAGTTGGTGCTGGAACTGGTGAAGCTGGAGCGTAAGCTCTAGCCACTTAAGGAGTGCAAAATGTTAACTATAAAAAGTAGAATGGAAGCACTTGAAATAGAAGATCTTAGATTAGTTGATACTATTGGTGTCATCAAATCTACAGTTGATAGCTCTAAGGGAGCTATTGACTTTAAAGACACTATAGATAGTGCAACTGGTGAAAAATCTTATGATTTAGGATTTTTGAGTCTTATTAGTGCAGCTGACTACACATTAGCTTTAAATGTTGTTGGTTCAAATAAACCTATTCATTTAAACATTATAAAAGAAAGTGCAAGTGTTGTAAAGGTACAAGCAATTGATCTTGCATATTATGCAGATGATGAGATGCCATACAATGCGATTTTAAAAGGTGCTTTACAAGTTGAGGGTGTTTTAACTTTCAACAAACCAAATGTAGATGATGTGACTGGTGGTGTTGGTGCAAACGAAGACTACAATAACTCTTGGGTTACAGCATTAAATGAGCAACTAGCATTAATTCAAGCAAATCAAGAAAATATTGGAACTTTATCTAGTGGTATCGCTGATTTAGAAGCATTATTCAATGAAGCTGAACAAGGAGCAGTATAATGGAAGAGTTAGGACTTTTAGAAGAATTTGCGAAACTTGTTGGTAAAAAACATGGTTCGCTTAGAGTAAATATCAATGGTGAACTTACAGAAGTAAAGTCAAGTGTAGAGGGTGCAAAGCTTTCTTTTGCTGAAAAACTTTTACTTGCTGAACAGACACTAAGAGGTGAGATTGATTTAGTGGCAGCAGCACTACCAGATGGTGGAAATACAGCTATTAACTTTGATGCTGATGCTGGACTTAGAATCATTGGTGAATTATTTAATGAAGATGAGTGGACTAGAATTGTTGGTATGGCTATGGATGGGAAGTTGAGTACATTGATAAGTTCTGACACTCACTCTGCAACAACAAGAAGATACTTACAAGAGTTTGGTCAAGGAAACTGGAGAAAAGTACAGCTAAGTACTGTTGAATCTATGGTTGACCTAGGTGCTTATGAGATTACGGTTAATAGCTTTAAAACACTAATTCCTCATGAAAGAGGGGATATTGTAATTATTGATGATGCTGATACATTTGTAGATAGTTCTACAGTTGATGCTGATGGTATTTACACTTGTGTGTTTGCTACTTTAGATCTTGCTCCAACAACTATTGTAGGTGTAGCAAAATCAACTATGCAACTAAGTGATGATAGTGGTAAAGAGGCTGGAACGATTGAAGTAGAGATTGATGGTGTGGTTACAACTATGCCAACGGATGTGTTTACTGATCCTTTAAATATTGAGAATATTCAAATAGTAGGTAACGCAAAGGTGCTAGATATTATTGGTACAGATGGTACTGCTTCTATGCTTAATGTTTTTGGAGATAATGGAATAAATCATACAAAGAACTCAGTAGGGTTCAATAGAATAGATACAACTAGACAAGAATTAAAAGTCTCTCTTGCAAGAGAAGCTTTTGTTGATAGTATTAAGATAGCTGTAGCTTGGTCTGCATCTTATAAAGATGGATATAGCTATTCTATTGAAGATACAGATACTGGAGAGGTTTTAGTACCTCAAAGTGAAGTTACAGCTAAGTTTACTTCTTGGGATTCATTTGCTACTTATGGTGGAATCGAACTAGATATAAATGCAATAGCTAAAAACTTCACTATAGTATTGCATCCAACATCTGGTTATCCAGTTAATTATGCTGTTTGTATAGCTCATATGGATTTATATTCTGAGGGTACAAATATTTATATTCCTGAAATCAAAAAAACATACGAAGCACAAGTAGTTGATACTGAATCACTTAGATTTAAGTACGAAACAACATCTGTAAATGATTTAGTTGAACTTAATGCTGATTTATATACGGAGATACAATAATGATACGAGAAGTTGAAAAAAGAGATGGAGCTATAATTAATAGAGGCTATAGAGAAGTATTAAGCCCAATTGAGAGTAAGGGTTCAAAGATGCACAAACGATTCCTTGTAGAGCATAAAAATGATGAAGTAGCTAATTATGACATATATGATATGTATGCAGATTTAGCAAATGCTTTTAACGATCTTTTAGATGGCAAGAGTGATACTCCAGCTATTAAAAAATATCAAACTAGACAAGCAAAAGTGCTTGAAGCTTTAAAGGCTTAATTATGACAAGAGGATTAACTACTATTGAAAAATTTTCTATAGTAGTATCCTCTTCTTTGGAAAAAGAAGCAGAGCAAATAATAGATGAAATTAAAATGTTAAAGATGGATGCTGATAATTTGTTGTTAAACGCAGATAAAAATATAGATAAAGCTTTTAAAACATTAAGAGATATATATTATGCAAAAGCAGATGGTATGCTTGATGTAGATGATGAACATGGCAAGGCAGATTCTGGGGTTATTTTTAAATATCCATATAATAGTGTTTTGCAAAAAAGTCCATTTGAAATGGAGCTTGGTTTTGAAAAAAGAGAAATACACATGGAAAGTTTAAGTAGGGTTAAACTGACAAGTATTACGGGTATGTTTACAAATAGTTGGTTGAAAATTAAGACTACAAAGATAAACCAAAACATACACAGAGGTGTCTTAAAATTTGAAAATAAGATAGAAGAAAGAGAATTGTTTTTAACACCTGATGATAATAAATTTGAGGGTGATTATGATTATCTTGAGTTGTTAGAAACAAGTGACAATTTAAACCAAATATTGATTGTTAATATTTGGGAAGTTTAGGAGAAAAAATGAAATTTACAGAGATTGTAAAATATATAGTTTATAAAAAATACCCAGAGATTATTGGACTAGTAGAAGATGATAAAAACTCTACAGACTATGTGCAAATAGATGAAAAAACACTTCTTATGTATAATGACTTTACAAGTGCTTATAGTGAATTTGTATCAAAACTAGAAGTAGCTAAAAAGCTTGATTTAAATTATAAGGTTGATGAACTTACTGGTGATATTATAAGTATTGAAGAGGATGTAGGTGAAGAGATCCAGTTATCGTTGAAAAAAATTAGCGATACAAATGAGATTATTGATGTTTTAGAGGATATTAAACACAAGATTGGTTCTATTGAGTCTATCACACATATTAAGCAGCAGATTGATTTTATTGGTGAAGAGCTAGGTGATTTTTATAAGATTAGTGAAATTGCTGGTATTATGGATAAAGTTCAAAGTGTAACTACAAATGCACAAGAGATCAATGGTGTAATTAGAGAGATTAGCAGTATAAAAACAGCAGTTGATAATATTAATAATATCAAAGATGTGAGTGACACTATAAGTGACATCATAAATGTGCATAATCACTTGGATATGATAGAAAATCTTAAAACAGAGTTAGATGATGTTGATATGACTAGCTTAAATAGCGAAATCATTGTTCGAGTGAGTGGTATGACTGATACTATTGAAAATGTATATAAAAACATGAATCAAATTACATCAGTTGCTAGTATTATTGATAGCAATCAACTACTTACTGTAGAAGATGCACTAGATGCAATACATATGATCAATACGAATGAAAGCGAAATCAATAAAGTTTTAACTTTACCAGTAAGTGATGTGTTTGCTATGATAGATCAGATTAAAGCTGTAGCTTCAGCTACGGGAAGAATCAATGAACTAATTGCTTCAAAGCAAAGTATTATAGATGTAAATAATCTACACAATGAGATTGCAGCTGTTCACTCTCAGCTCTCAAAAATAGATGATCTACTAAATAGTAGAGAATCAATCTGGTATGCTGTAGAGCATAAGCAAGATTTAGAAGATCTAAATGCTCAACTTGATGGGATAAAAAATGTTCATGCTGCTTTAGATGACATACAAAATCTTTCTAATAATAAACAGCACATCGAAGTAGTGACTAATGATTTAGAAGATATTGATAGTATTCATGCAAATATAGTAAAAGTTCAAACATTATCACAACATATGGATGATGTTCAAAACTTAAGCCAAAACCATAATAATATTGAAGTGGTGTCTAATGATTTAGAAGATATAAACAATATTTATGAGATGCAAGATATGGCATTGTTAATATCACAAATAAGTGATGATATTGTGAATTTATCATCTGTAAGTGAGGATATTAATACAGTTAGTAGTGATTTAGATGATATTAACAAGATATTTACAAACTCTTCACAAACAACCGCTGTAAGTAAAATTGTAAGCAATATTAAGCTACTTAGTCTAAATATAAATTCTATTTCAAATGTTAGTGTGAATATGGAAAGCATATCTGGTATATTTGACCAAATGGCAAAAATAGCAGCAGTTGGTAGCATTATGCACGATGTTGAGAGTTTAGCAGCTAACATGGATGAAATTAAAAATGTAGCTACATCTAAAGGTACTATTTTAGATGTTGAGTCTATTAAAAGCAATATAAGTTCAATATCTGCTATTATTGAAGATGTGCAGCTTATAGGTTCTAGTGTGGCAGAGTTTAAGGCTGTTATAGCAAACGAAAGCATACTTCAAGATATAAATGCAATTAAGTTGCAAATTGTAGCAGTAAGTAATGTGATTGAGGATGTGCAGAGTATAGCTTCTAATCTTGGAATAATTGATGATGTTCTAGCATCGACAGATGATGTGGCATCTATTCATTCAATTTTACCTACTTTAGAAGCAATAGTAAGTAATATTAATGATATTAATACTGTTAATTCAATGCTACCTACAATAGTAAGTATTGTAGAGAGTACAGATAAGCTAGGTGTGGTTGGAAGTTCTATTAGTGAACTCTCTTCTCTTGTGGAAAATGCTGACAAGCTACAATCTCTAGCTGATAGAAGTGAACTTATTGATACAGTTGCACAGATGAAAGAAACTATACTTTTCGTATCTGGCTTCCTAACAGATATACAATCAGTTTCAAATGCGATGGCAAGTATAAACAATATATATCAACATCAAGACCAAATTAATACAATTTCTCAGATGGAAGATAGTATTGTAGAAGTATCTGATCTGATTATTTCTGGTGCTGTAGCTAATATTGATACAAATATGCCAAAGATTGAAACTATTGCTAAAAAGCAAGATGAGATAGCCGATATTGTAAATCTATCTAGCTCATTAGAAAAAACTCATGACCTAAGTGATGGAATAGTTTGGGTAAATAGCAATTTACAAAAGATAGAAGCAGTTGCAGCAGAGCAATCTACTATAACACAGCTAGTTGATAATCTTGATAATATAGCTAGTGTAGCCCTTAAGCAGCAGGATATTAAAACAGTTTATGACATACGAACAGAGATTACAAATTTATTAAATGATAGTCAAAAGCTAAAAGACCTACTTTTAATACTAGATGATTTGGTTCAAATAGACTCAAGAAAAGCTGATATTACAGCAGTTGAAAATATATTGGCTGAGATCCAAAATGTAGTAAACAATGCAAGTAATCTAGCTTCACTTCTTGAAATATCTGATAGGATTAGTAATATTACGAATAACATAGGTGCTATTATTGAAGTTGATGATAATATTTCAGAGATCCAAAATGTATTAAATAATACAAATGATATAAGTGCTTTAATACCAATGCTTGATGAGATTATAACTATTAGCGATAATCAAACAAACATTAATGCTGTTGATAGCTTACTTAGTGAGATAAGAAATATAGTTGAAAATACAGATGAGATAGATGTGCTTATTAATATTATTGGAAATATTAGTGAAATTAATGCAAGCCTTCCAGATATTAGATTAGTAGAAAATGAGATACCTACAATCAGAAATGTATTAAGTAATGTGGATAATTTAGCAACTTTACTACCACTTCTAAGTAGTTTGGCTTCTATTACAAATAGTGTGAGTGATATAGTAAGAGTAGAAGATATGCTACCTGAAATCACTAGGATTGTTAGTGGTTGGAGTAGCATATCACATCTGCATGACAATTTATCAATCATATCTGACCTATATGCAAGAACAGGTGATATTAACAATGTTGGTAACACAAACCTAAATGAGATCAATAATATCAAAAATGACTGGGATGCTATTTTACATACATTTGAAAATATTGGAAGTATTACAGCTATAGCTTCTAAAGCTGCTGATGTTCGTTCTGTAGGTGATTCACTTAGACAAGAGATTTCAAATATTAAAAGTATGTGGTCTAGCGTGGAATTAGTTCATGCAAATTTAGAAGAAATCAGTAGGGTGTATGATTCAAGAGCAAGTATAGCTAGTGTTAGTGATGATATATCTGATATTCGTACTGTAGGGGAGCAGATGTCTAAGGTTGTAGATATTGCTTCTGGTTTAACACAGCTAAATACTGTATTGACAAATTCGGCTTTAATTTCAAATGTAGCAGCTATAACTAATCCAATCAATCTTGTAGGCTCTGCAATGGGTGACATACTAGCAGTAGTTGATCAAAAAGAAACAATAGTAGCTGCTGGAGATATTGCTAGTGAAATTTTAGCAGTATCACAAGTGGCTAATGCTTCAAATGATGTTGTGAGAAATATGCCTGATATTAAAATTTTACTAGATGATGCAGATAGTGTTAGAGCAGCAGCACAGTTAAGACCTTTTATAGATGAAGTGACAACTATTGTTGATGATCTAGGACAGATTACAAATCAATTTAGTGCTATGGAAGCAGTTATTCCACACGCAGATAATATACGACAAGTAGCTTCAATGAGCCTAGATATCAAAGAAGTTGGAGCTATATATGATCAAATCAAAGCTGTAGCACAAGAGTTTGATGAGATTACACATATTAGCGATAACTATTCTGTATATAAAACAGCTGGTGATCTAGCAGATGAGATAGATAATATTAATAGTGTTTTACCACAATTAAAAGCTATCTATGAAGAGAGAGGTGTTATTGAGAGTTTAGTTACAAAAACAGCTGCTATTATTGATCTTGGTGTACATATAGATGCTGTAATGGAAGTTGAGAAAAATTTAGATGCGATTAGAGCTGTATCACTAGAAAGAGGTAATATAGAGCTAGTGTATGAAAAGATGGCTCAAATCCAAAATGTTGCTGATGTTCAATCAGATATATTAAAAGTGGATAATTCACTACCAAATATAACAGCAGTATCAAACTTTATGGAAGATATTTTAAATGTTAATGAGAACTGGACAGCAGTTAAAACTCTTGGGCAAGGGTATCAGTCACTATCTTATTTAGATAACAGTATAGATGAGATTTTAAATATAGTTTCCCATTGGGAGAGTGTGGCACAAGTATATGAGAATTGGACTATTGTAAGTGATGTTGGTGCTGCTTATCAACTACTTGGATATGTAGATGACAAAATAAGTGCAATCACTAGGATTGTGGATAATTTAGAAGATATTAAAACTGTAGATCTTAACAAGGCTACAATCAATAGTATAGTAGCAAATAAAAACAATATAAGTACAGTTGATACTAGTATAGCTAATGTAAATAATATTGTGGAGAGTTTAGAGAATATAAAGATTGTAAATGATCACAATATTGCTATATCAAATGTAGCGAATATACAAAATGACATAAGCATTACAAGATCTCTAACAAATGAGATGCATGAGATTGCCACTAAGAAAGATGATATTTTAACAATAGACAATATGAAAACTCAAATACATAATGTAGCTGGGATGACAGATGACATAAATGAATTAACGGGTAATTTAGATGATATTGAATCTATCATTGCTATGAAAAATAGAATTGATAATCTTAATGACTTTGTGTATTTCACTAAAACATTAGCAAGTATGAAAACTGAGATGAAAGATGCTATGGAGGGTCTAGGATATGTAAATATGGCTGATATGGGTGACATAAATACAATGATTTCTGCTTTCCAGACAGCATTAGATAGTGCGACACAAGGAGAAGTATAATGGAATTATTTGGAAAAATATTTGGAAGTGAAAAGGCAATAGATACTGGTCTAGATATGCTAGATAATGTTTTTTATACAGATCAAGAAAAGGTTAAAAGTCACCAAGAGTTTTTAAAACTATATGAGCCATACAAATTAGCTCAAAGGATGATAGCTTTTGTAATGGTAGGACTTTTTGGGTTTTCATTTTTAGTAGTATTTACAATGAGTGTATTTGGGTTTGATTACAAAAGTCCTATGGAAGTAATAAATGCTTTTGGTATTGGATATTTAACTGGGCTTGTATTTACATTTTATTATGCTGGATCAGTACTAGGAAAAGGAAAAGGTAAATAATGGACAACATAGAAAATAGAGTACAAAGACTAGAAGATAGTATATCTGGGATGTCAAAAGTACTTGACAAGATGGGAATGTTGCTAGAAAACCAACAAAAAGAATCTGAGCGACACCATAAAAAAATGGAAGAAATAATGTCGTCTCAACAAAACTTTAATAAATTTATAGAGATGACAAACTACAAAATTGAAGAGATGAAAAACAATACTGGCTGTCAAAAAGATATGAAAATGCTTAGAGAGAAAGTAGATGACAATGCTAGTAAAATAAAAACTCTAAAAGATTATTATGCTAAGTCAACTAATGAGGGTTGTAGTGCTTTAAAATTAGCAATATCAGATGACAAACTTGATAAAGCGGATATGGTAAATGTGAAAAAAGAGATTAAGGGAATTAATGATAATTTAAAATGGGTTACACGAGCTGTAATAGGTACAGTTATAAGTGGTATTTTAGGTGGATTTATTGGATTGTCTTTTTATATGATGAGAAGTACGGGGTAAATTATGAATAAAAATGAGATATTAGAAAGCTATGGAGTTAATGAAGATGCAAACTTATTTGATATTTGTAAAAAAGCATGTGTATGCCTAGGTAATGGTAAGCATAAAAAAGCAGATCAATTCATATATGAGATCATGGGTGCAGAAACTGGTGCAATAGCAACAATATTTTTCTTGGCAAAAAATTAAAAGGATTAAAATATGAAAAATTTGGTTTATGGAGTATGGTTTTATATAAAGGCATTTTTTGTAGGTTTACCACAAAAAGATGATTCAAAATGTGTAGTTCCACAAGAAGAGAAAAAAGAAACTAAAAAGACCACTAGAAAGCATGGTCAAAAGCTTGATTGTAAAGTGATTATCTGGTGTAGAAATCAGTTTAGTAAAGGTGAGAGCATTAGAAGCTTGGCAGATAAGATGGGAGTTACAAACTCAACATTAAGTAGAGCTATTGCTGGTAAGACTTACAAAAAGTGCAAGGGGAAGTAGTGAAAAATACTTTTGAATTTGTAAAAGAAGAAGAGGGATTTAGGTCTAAACCTTATTTTGACACTTTAGGCATTGGTACATTTGGTATTGGTTTTACATATATTACAGAAGATGAAGCTAATGTGATATTAAAGTATAGACTTGACGAGATAGAAGAAGCACTAGATTATAGGTACTTTTGGTTTGGTGCTTTAGCACCTAATAGAAAAACTGTAATTATCTCTATGGTGTATCAGCTGGGTATGGCTGGTTTTGAACAGTTTAAGAAGATGAGGATTGCCCTTGAAGAAGAAGATTATGAAGAAGCAGCTAAACAAATGCTAAACAGTAAATGGGCTATTCAAACACCACAAAGAGCAAAGCGACAAGCTAATATGATGAGAGAGAACAAATGAATTTTATTAAGAAATATAAAGAGATTATAGATGCTACAAATAGCACAGCACTTTACAAAGATACATTTAAACAATTTGAAAAATCTTTAGAAAATATGGATGCTACATCAATTGAAATTGCACAAGTTAGAGCTAATTTTCTAGCAGAGATTACAAATAATACAATTCAAAATGCTATGCAAACTGCACTTGCAGTTGTTGAAAAAGAATTAAAAATAGATAAAGAGATTGATTTGCTTGATAAGCAAATAAAAACAGCTGGTCTATCAAGTGTATTAGGTGGATGATATGCAATCTATTACGCAAGATATAATCATAGATACAAATTCTGTATTTGAATTAAGTGTACAGTTTCCAAATGAACTTAATATAGATTTAACACAATATCATGGCGAATTTGAACTATATAAAGCTAGTGAACTTCAAAATTCTGTATTAACAATTAGAAAAAAGAGTGATAGTGGAATAGTATCTATAGATGCAGCTAATAAAGAACTAAGACTAGAGATATATTCAGATGCTACAGCTGCCTTACCTACATTAAATAAAGATGATTCTTTATATATTGATGAGTTTCACTATAGATACCAACTATCATTAATAAAGGTTGAAGCAACACAACAAGATGAATCTATACAGTACAGCTCAACAGCTACAAGAAAATTGATGCGAGGAAGAGCATCTATAAGAGACTAGTGTGAAAGTTTTAATTCCATCAATGGATAATAGTGTCATATTAGGTTTAGATGGAACTAAATATAGTGCTACAACGAATAATAAATATAAACTATCATTAAAATGTGATAAGTCAATACAAGATTTTGATCTTAGTTTGTTTGCTTTAAAGAGTGACATACCAACAATGCCAGATGTATCAAACTTTGCTTTAAAGAGTGATATACCAACTGATTATGTTAAGTCATCTTCTTTAGTAAATGTTGCACTATTAAGTCATCTTAAACCATTTGTAAAAAGTTCTGATTTACCAGATTTTACTAGCTTTATTACTAGTGAAGAGTTGATTTCTGGTGTTGGTGAGTTTTTGGATGAGTATTCAAAGATAGAGCATACACATGAAGATAAAGCTGATAAAACCTTAGTAGATTCACTTATAAATCAACTTATGGAACTAAAACTAGCTATGGTCGAATTTGATGATAGTATCAATGAATGGATTGATATTATCGTATCATCTGAAAATATGTTTAACACTTGGAATAGGTTTTCACATAGTGGATCTGCTCAACCAGCAAATACAAGTGAGATGCAAGACTGGGCTTATGATACAGTAAATGATGTAATAAGTTGTACTATTAATAGTAGTACATACATAGGATTTTATTCACCTGAATCTTTTGAGAACTATGCAATTTCTGCAAAGCTTACAAGTGCTAGTGCAGATAATGATCGTATGGGAATTGTGATTGCTGTAGCAATTGTAGATGGGAAAGAATATACACTAAGTGCAATTAGAAACAATGAAAGTTCTGATACATGGGGTATTTGGTACAACTATTTACAAGATGATGCTTGGCAAGTGGTAAATGGAAATAGCTTAATAGCACAAGGTTCAAATTGGAGCAATTATCTTGATGGTACAAAAATAAAAGTAAAAAAGATTGATGGAAAAGTTGAAGCATATAGTACAGTAAATAATGGAAGTGAATATATAGCTAAACTTGAAGTGGATTTAAATAGTGATGATAGGCTAGTTAAGTTTATAGGAAATGGATATTTTGGATTTGCTTGTCAAAGTCAAGATAATACAACATTTAACGAGATTAAATTTTTAAAATTTTAATAAGGAAAAACAATGAAACACTTAAATACGAAAGAGATTATAAGCGATATAAATCAGTTTTATACTGATGTGGTCTTTAAAACAGATTCACCAACTATGAAAACAGTTGAGATGCTACAAGCAAAGATTGATACTCTTGAAATTGCACCAGAACAAAAAGCTGGACTGTATGCTGATTTTATAAAAGATATGAGTAAAGGTCTAGCTACCCAAGTGATACAAACAGTATCCCAGATTCATGTAAAGGATGCAGAACTTGAAGAAACTATGCGATTAAATGATCAAAACATAAAAGAATCAGATAAGAAGCTAAGGATGCAGCAAGAAGAACTTGACAGCAAAAAAGCATTAAATGATCAGCAAATCCAAGAGTCAAAAACAAATCAAGATGTAAATACTGCTAAAAAGAAACAGTTTGATCTATATGGTAAAAAAGAAGCAATGACTAATGTAGGTCAAACAATTGGTATGATGCTAACAGCCGAAGTGTCACCACCGACTGGTATGGTATCAATGCACAGAAAACTAGTAGAAGATGTATGTGAATATGATGTAAATACATTTAGCGACTATAGTAGTATTGATGCTTAATTATGGCAATAGTATATATCAATCAAGGTGAGATATATAAAACAGAAGAGTTAGGCGATACTGACTCTTTGTTTATGAGGTCACTTGATAAGTTTGGTAATAAAAGCTTTTACTATAGAGATAAAAGATTAGATCCTATTACAGATTTTGTAGGAGTTAAAAGATCACCAGACACTAAAGAAAAACGACAAAAATATTACAAGTCAACTCAAACAGCAAGATCCTTAGCTGGTATAAAAAGAACAAATCAAAGTGCTGCTAATATTAGAAATACAGTAGAGAGTGATTTGTTTGATATGACTTTAGCACTTGGATACTATAAAGGTGATGTAGAGTTTGAAGAGGTTTATTATCATCTTGAAAATCTAAACAAACTAGAACAAATATCACAAATTATAAATCTAGCAAATCCACTAAATCCTGAACTAATAAATGAAGCTATGAATAATAAGCAACAATGGCGATATGGGAATATTGGTGGTGTGGATATTATGGTTTGTTCTATAGTTTATAGCAATAAAGTTCCAACTATGTTTAAGGTGTATAATTTTGGTAATTAAAAATGGTGATGTTTATGGTTCTTTTGTGGATTGTATCTTATTTGGATGTTGTGGTAAAGGTGGAGAAAAAAGGTGTAAAAAACGAGCCTTAAAAAAAATTCAAAAGAAGTTTTTTAAGCTATATGACAAGTGTCCTACTATGGATACATCAAAGCACAATAATCAATCCCCAACTCTATGGGTATATGGTAATGATTGTGGAGATATTGCTGGAAACTTGAAATACCTAAACACAACATCTAGTAATTTTAATGGCTTAGATTGGGCTGCTTTTTATTTTAATATATCAAAAATAGATGGTAATACTTATGAGATGTATGATACAACAAAAGAGATGATGAGAGAAGCTGCACAAGAGCTAAAAGATAAATATGATGTGTGGGGTTTAAGATATGATTATGAACCTTATATAGCACAAGCTCAAGATGAATCCTCTGGTGATATGTATGACTATACAGCATATAAACCAGCAAACTTTAGAAGATACCCTATAAATACTCTAGGTGAAGATATTGAGTTTGATAATACTGTTGATGCACAAGCTGTAAATGAACTTCTTAAAAGAGGATCTTCTATACATCACACTCAAAATGGATACTATGATATGGGTGAAGCCATAAGTCCATACTACTATAGTACATTATGTACTCAAACTTGGTGGCAAGATAGAATTAGTCTATCAAGTTTTTGTTACTATATTGGCATACAAAGAAGAACAATGGCAGTACCATCCAGAGGCAATCATCAAATAGATATGCTTAATAATTTTTTTACTTCATGGGAATCATATGATAATGATTCTGGATATAGTACATATTGGCACTACCCAAAAGAGTTTATCAAATATTATCTAGGGGTTGATCATGTAAAGTGTCAAAGTACTACACACTATTGGTCTTCATATTGTAGTATAAAAGGTATATTGAGTGAACAGCAAGTAAGGGATATGACACCTGAACAATTTTCACTACTAATAGCTGTAGCTGGAGATTATGCTGTACAACGACCTAAAAAGAGTTACTGGAAACAGGCACTTAGTATCGCATCATTTTTTGCTGGAGCATTGACTATGAATCCATATTTGATGATGGCAACAACCATTGCAAAAAGTGCTTATGAATCGCACTTAGCAAATAAAGCACAAGATGCTGCACATGAACAATGGGTGGAATCTAATAGTGCTGCTAATAATGTAAAGCAAAAAAATGTCTCTACAGTTGAAGATGACATGGCTGAACTAGATGAGATCAGATATGAACTAACACAACTTAATCGTGATATGAATGAGTGCAATGTAGGGCTTGAACTAAAAGAAATATATAAAAATCTTATGACATAATTTCTAAATACAATATGTCATTATAAAAAAAAGGATAGAAAAATGTGGGATTGGTTAAGTACAGCAGCAACTAGTGCTGGAAATTGGTTAGGTAAGGCTGATAATTTAAAAAACTTAGGTACTTTAGCAAGTGCTGGTGGTAGCATTTATAGTGGAATTAAGCAAAATAACATGGCTAATAAAATGTATGATATGGAAAAAACTGCATTTGATATTGGTGTAGCAAAAGATAAAGAAACTAAAGAGACTATGGATAGTGTTTGGTCTAACCAAAAGAAGAAAAAACCAAAAACTGCTTTTGATCTAAATAGTGGGGTGTAATTATGGGATTTATAAAAAAACCAACTAATACTAATGCACTAATTAATGGTGCTGGTGCTTTAGGTAGAGGTATTTCACAAGCTGGACAAAGTGCATTTAATTTAGGTGATGATAAACAAAAACAAGGCAATATAAATAGGGATCATGATTTTAAAGCTAGTGAATCTAAAAGAAAGCAAGGCAATATAAATAGGGATCATGATTTTAAAGCTAGTGAATCTAAAAGAAAGCAAGGTAATATTGATAAGAAATATAATGATGAACAAGCAACTAAACAAGCTAATATAAGTGCTTATAAAAAACTTCATCCAAAAACTACTGCTGGTTTAAATGATGAAGAGATTTATGCTTTAGGATCAAAAATAACTGCTATTCACAATGACAATACAAAGATGAAATTCAACGATAGTTATACTGATCCTGATGGAAATAGAATGGGTGTATTTACAACTGGTAAAAAAGATGCTAATGGTCAACCAGTATATAAAACAATTAACTTTGGTAAAGTGAAAGTAAATACTAAAGCTGGTGATGGCGAAGCAACTCTTGAAGATCTAAATAGAATCAACAAAGAGCAATTTAGAAAACTTAATAAAAACATAGAATCTTTTGAGATAAATTAATAAGACAAAAAGTATCTCAATACTAACTAATATATAAGATAGACTAAATTAAGGAGAGTTTATCTTATGGCAAAAATAAGTGAAATACTATCAGAAGAAGAACTTAATACATTAAAAGAAACAAAATCAAGAGATGAAATTATTGCTATTGCAAGGCAACGATATAAAGAATCTAATCCACAACCAAGCAAACCTCAAAAAACAGTAGCACAAGCATTAGACAATAGTGTTTATACAGAAGATAGCTTAGTTGGTTCTGCTTTAAGAGGTGTAACAACAAGTGCAATAAGACTTATGAATCTAGCAGATGGTGCTAGTGAGATGATAGGTCTTGATTTAGTAGGTGATAAATATACACAAGCTGGAAATGATGCTTTAGAAGTATTTGAAAAGCAAAAAGAGAAAGCTAGTAATCAAGGAAATTGGAGTGATGTTACACCACAAAGACTTGAAGAAAAAAAGAAACTTCAAGAACAAAGCCAAAATGCTAATGGTTTAATGGAAAATATTGGTGCTGGTATTGATCAGATGGTAGATGTAGCTACTAATCCAAACGAATGGACTGGTCAAGGTGCTGTAGAGATGCTAACAGATCCACTAAATGCTTTATCGTTTGGTGCTGGATCACTAGCTTCAAAGTTTGGTCGTACTTTAGTACAAAAAGGTTTCATAGGTGCTGGTGCTGGTACTATTGAAGGTGCTACAATCAATAGTGGTAGTGAATATATCATAGCAAAAGGTCAAGGTAAAAGTGATGAAGAAGCTTCAAAGATAGCTATTCAAAGTGCTGGTGGTGGTGCTATGGCTGGTGCTGGATTTGGTGGTGCTGGTGGTATGATAACTAGTAAACCTAAATCAAATGGTGAAACTTCCACGGGTGATGTAATCCCGCAGGAACGAGGACAAAGTAGTGAAAGTTCTATAAATAATGTAAATGAAACTGTATCATCTAATCCATTAATGACAACAAGTCAAATACAAGAAAAGATGGCTGAAACTTCAAACTTTAATAGTTTAGAGAAAGTTAAAATAATAGATACTGCTGAACAAGAATCTAAGCAAATGCACGAGCAAACTAAAGTACAACTTGAAGAAGCAATAGCAAATGGTGCTAGTTTAGAAGATATGATAGTTATTAGAGATAATGTAGAAGTTACACAAGCAGAACAACAAGTAACATCAATTATCAATGATGGTGAAACACCCTCACCTAGACTTAATGGGTTTAGAATAATAAATGTAATTGAAGATACTATAACTAATAGTGACATGACACCTGATGATGTATTTACAAAGCTTAGAAGTGAAAATGTAAAACAAGAATTAGCAAAAGTTGCTAGTCAAGCTTACAAAGAAAAGAATACAGATATACTACAAGATTATATATCTAATAAATTAGCTACACATTTAGAAGTAGAAAACCAAACTTTATTAAATGATATACAAGTAAAAGCACAACAATATAATCTTGAAAAAATTGCAGATGAAAAAGCATGGAGTGTATCACCTACTAAAAAAACTATTGATGATCTTATAGCAAATGATATTGGTGAAGATTTTGTAAATGATTCACAAAAGCAGATGATATATGAGCTTAATAAAATTGGACTTGTAGAAGATATATCAGTTGATAATATTAAACAAAAGCTAAATACCAATATTCCAAAAGGTGTAACTGGTGTATATAATACTAAAAATAAAGATATAACTGTCGATAACACTACATCTAAAATTGATAGGATGCAGATACTTACACATGAATATATACATGGTGCTAGTGTGAAGCTATTGGAACTTGACAAACAATTCAAATCAGATATTACATCACTTATGAATGGTGCAAAAAAGCAAACTAAAAACAAAGAACAATATGGTTTTACTAATGTTGATGAATTTGTAAGTGAAGCTTTTTCAAATCCAGTATTTGCAAAAGAACTTAATGATATGAAGCTAACAGTAAAATTGAAAGAAAAGTATGCTGTATCTGACAATATACAATCTGTATGGGATTTAGTAGTAGATCAGTTTCAAAAGGTGGTTAGTCTAACTACTGGTAAAGATTTTAAAATAAACAAAGATAGTTATTTTGAATCTATTAATGATATGTTTGCTAAGAAAATACAAGAGCTTGAAACAATCAGATCTCAAAGAATCATGGATGAATCAAGTTTAAAAAATGATCATTTAGCTAATCCAAAGATGCTAAGTGATTTTGAAAAGCTACAACTTCATCCACGATATGATGAACTAATTGATATGAGAAAAGATGTGAGTGCTAAAGATTCACGATCACCAAACAATAGAGTTCAAACTAGACAAGTGATTAAAGACAATGATAAACTTGGTGGCGAAGATAGAACAAAAGTAGTAGGTGCTATAGATGAAAAAAATTACAATCATGATTTTGCACTAACAAAACAAGATATTAAAGCTATAGAAGATGGAAAGATCACACCAGAACTAGAACAAAAACTAAAAGATGATCTTACTGTACTTGATACACATCCTGATTGGAGTGTACCAGATGATATAAATATGAGACTAACTAAAGAGCTTATGGGTGATGATTATTCTAGTAATAAATATGTAAATAAAGATGGTGATATTGTAGAGAATGGCAAGGTGTTGTTTAGTATAAATAAACAAGATAAAACAATAGACTTCAAAGCACTTGATAACTTTGCACAACCTATTCCAAAACCAAAAAATGTACTAAATTTTGTGAATGATTTTAAAAAGCCAATTAAAACTGCTATTGGTGATTTAACTATTGATGTGAACTACTTACTTAATAAATCTTTAGAACGGGATGATGGAGCTAGAATTGATTTTATGAATTTAGTTAAACCAACTTTAGAAGAACCAGCATATATTATTAAGCACAAGGGTACATTTAATTTTATAAAACCATTTATAAATGAAAAAGATAAAGTAAAAAAGTTTTTAAGTGTAGTGTCTGATAGAGATGGTTATGTAAAAGTAGTTACTGCCCATAAGTTTAGTAATACTGATATAAGAAATATTGTAAAAAATGGAGAAGTTATTGAGGATTTTGTAAGTGGGACTACAAACCTACACCAGTCCCAAGCCAAGCTGAATCTTAAAGATTCTACAGTAGGTAGCTCACTAGATAAAAGTATACCAAAAGATAACACAAAAAGTCAAGGAGATAATAATGGAAGCACTACAGATAAAAAGGCAGATACAAAAAACTTGGAACAATCAAGAAAGAAACGAGATAGTAAATCAAATAACAAATCCAACAAACACAGATACTCTAAGAAATCATCTAAAGATGATAGAGGAGATCTTGGGTCAAATAACGGTGATGCTAGGCTATCCACTAAGCATAAGTCAATGGAAGAACAGCCAACCTCTAAAGATATTAGCACAGTTATTTCCGAATTTGACAACGACAAAGTGGTACAGTCAAAAGATAGCAAAACTTTCAAAGAGATAAAGTTTCATAAAACACAAGAAGATTCACTTGGCGCTGATACAGTTAGTGTTGCAGATATTGAAACCATACCATCAAGTAAGTTTAGTACCACTAAAGCATCTAAACAAAAATCATACCATCCTTTAAAACAAACTATGAGCATAGGTTATGGAGATAGAATAGTTGGTGTTCAAAAACAAGATAGTAATATATTGGTTGGGAGAGATAAAAATAAACAGTATTTTACTGTATCTAAAGATATTGTAATAGATAGATTAAAAAGAGACACAAGTATTCTTTTCCACAAAAAGCAAGAAGATTCATTAAGTGCAATGTCAAGTATTGGTAAAAAATACAATGATGGTGTAGATAATATAATAGATGTTGGATATGATAAATTATTTGGATTAGGTGAAAAGTTTGTAACACCAGCTAAAAATGTACTTGATGGTATGGGTGTAAAAGGTGCAAAAAATGCTAAGTGGTTTGAGATAACTAAGCTACAAAAAGAACTAAATGAAGTTATTAATGATTTTAAAATAGGTAAGGCAAAGGTCTATGATGAAGCAAATAATATTAAAACTGCACTTGATGGTTTAAGTAAAGAAGATAGTAAAAATCTTTTAAAAGTTATGAATGGTGATATGGATCTAAAAGATTTAAGGGGTGATTTACATACTACATATAATATATTTAGAAATCAAATAGATCAAAATGCAAATGAATTAGTAGATCTTGGGCTACTAAGTGCTGATGATAAAATTGAAAACTATGTAAAAAGGTATTATGAAGATTATATAAAAGAAAATGAGACTGTATATTCTTCTGCTGGTGTAGCATATGATAAGTTCAAAAAAAGAAAAGATCTAAGCTATGATGAGAGAGTTAAACTTGGTATGGTGGAAGATAGTAGTTTTGTAATATCTAATACTATTGCTGAACAAAATATACTCATGCAAAAAGCTAAGGTATTACAATCACTAGCTGATGAGTTTGGAGTTGATGAAGCAAATGCACCTGATAACTATGTAAAAATATCTGATGAAACTGTAAAGCATGGTGTAAAAAAATGGGGTGCATTAGCTGGAAAATATGTACCAAAAGAACTAAAACAAGAACTAAATCAAGCTAGGATGATTAGTGGTGAGTTTAGAGCATGGGAAGATGGACTATATCCTATAGTGGATCATCTAAAAGTTAATATGACTGTAAAAAATCCAGCTACTCATATATATAATATTGCATCCAATTTATTACTTAGTTTTTTAAATGGTGATATGTATCATGTAGCAAAGGTTATGCACATGAGATCTAATAAACCAGATGAGTTTAAGGCACTTGTACAAAAAGCAAATGATCATGGTCTTAATTCATATTTAGATGATTTTGAAACTGCACAAACTTTTACATCTAAAAATGGTAAAAAAGCTGGGATCATGCAAACTATATTTAAAGAGCTATATATGGCACAAGATTCTAATAGTGGTCAAGCTATGCGAAAACTTTATGATTGGGAAGATAAGATCTTTAAAGTTGCTGGATTTAAAAAGCTACTTGATCAAGGGATGGAAGAAAAATCTGCATATAAACAAGCTGTAGAAGTTTATGTAGATTATTCTACACCACTACCATCTGCACTTAGATTTGTTGATAAGGGTGGATTGATGCCATTTTTACATTATCAATACAAAGCTACACCAGCTGTAGCAAAAGTAATTATGAAGAATCCTATAAAAAGTTTAATTCTTGGTACTGGTATAGCATCTATTGGTGGTTTACGAGGTCAAAATGAAGATGAAAAATATATGAAGCCTGAATGGATGGAAGATAAACTTTTAAATATGTTCTATACAAAAGAATGGGTAAGACTTGGTAATGGATATTATTTTAATGCTGGTAGGATGATACCAGGTACTAAACTTGATTTTGATTTTGGTGGATTTTGGACAGGTGGAATGTACATAATAGATAATAAAACACCACTTGGATATAGCATAAGTAATAAGTACGATAATGAGATGGAAAAATATGCTAAACAAGTTCTTGTAAGTATGGAAAGCTATTTACCATCTATTACATTTGGTAGATATGGTCAAAGACTTACAAAACAAGCATTAGGTGAAGCTGGGATAATTGAAGAACCTATTAATAGAGTAACAAAAAAACCTGATACTACTGGTGCAATTGTACAAAGGGCTTTAGGTATTAGAGAAGTTAATGAGAAAAAAGAGTTAAAATCTAAACTAAAAAAAGCTAAAAATGCTAGAAAATATCATGATAAAAAAGATGGTGCAACATATAAGGACAAAAAAGACAATGAGAAAGAATACAATTCTAATGCACGAAGAATAAAAAAAGCTGGTAAAAAAGTTGGATTTAATCTGGATGCGAATGACAAGGTTAAAGATCCTAGATTTGATTTTTAATTTTTTTCAATTATTCCTTAATTTGATATAGCCCCTATTTTCTTTACAGTTTAGTTGGGGCTATATTTTACTTTCAAAAGTGCCAAAGGCTCAATACAATCCTGTAGTTAAAATTTTAAACAACTTGTTATGCTCTTGACTTTATGACACTTATGAAAATAGCTTGACACATATTTAAAACTTCAAGCTATAGTCACTTAAAATATTTGCAAATTTATTTATTTCGGCTATGTGTTGTTACCGATATTTTATCCTTATTTAATAATCTATTATTTTGCCATGTGTTTTTTCATACAGTTCAACATATTTCTTTTTTGCCATATCAACATCTAATAAAATTCCATACGATTTCCCATGATAATCTTGGATTTTAAATTTCCCACTTTTCATTTTGTATAATGTTAAATTACTTCTTTTCTTACAAGCTGTATATTTCTTTCTAGTAATATTGATTGCCATATCTTCATATTTGCCACCCATTTTTCTTAGCATATCAAATGCTAAACCTTGTGGTATTATTTTATCACTCATATCTAAATCTCCTCTATTGTGATTTTATATTTTTTACTTACTGGCATCCCTGAAAGATAGTCACCTACACCCTCTGTATCTCTACTATCTAAGCACATTATCTTTTTAAACTTTTTCGTATCTTTATTTATATGATCAATCCCTAACTGTAAACAGTCCTCACACATAGATACATGCAATTCATAGTTGATAGTTAAATCTTGACTAACTTTATTTGGTACAATTGTTTTAATTCTAATGAGCTTTTCTTTTTGCTGATCACATATATTACAAAACTTCATATCTATACCTATATCATTTATTACATTCATTTTGCTTTTCATCTAAATTCTCCAATTCTTTGTTATTTATATGTTCAGTCTATACCATTAAATAATTATTTACACATACAACTTAGTTCATTGTCATCTAAACTAAAATTAAAAGTACCTTGCATATCTTTTTTCTTAAATCTCTTTTCTAATTCTTCAAGTGGTGTCCAAATTTCATCTTTATAAAAAAAGTTTTTTGATACTGCATCATTTTCTTTACACCAATCTTCTAGTCCTTCTGCATATTCAAAATGATGGTTATAGTGTTTCCATAACATGAACCACGATTTTTCACTTTGCTTCGGGCATAAAAAGCATCCAGTTCTAGTGTAATGATTATAAAGTGGATTGTATATGCTCATCTTTTTAAGATACTCGGATATATCTTTTTCATTCCACTTCCAATCATAAAGTGGATATCTAAAATTACTTTTCATATTTTCAAGTGCATCACCACGATTGTTTAAAACTTCATGGTATGTATATCCGTTGTAGTGGATACAATCATCATTTAAAGTCTTGCAAAACTTTTCGATTCTTACTATTTTTAAATCTCTTGTACAATCATCACTTCCAATGACTCTAGTGATACCTTTTGGTTTTCCAATCCGTTCAGGCTTTGCCCTATCTCCTAAAGGTCGCTTAACTATATCTTCATAAGTTTTACCAGTTAAATATGTAATTGATTTATTAACTTTCCATTGTAAATACTTATCAAGCTTTTCAAGATATTCATACATCACATCAAATTCGGCACCAGTATCGCAAAACACAATATAATCAAGTGGCATTTTTAATTCTAACATTCTTACAACCATCGCTGTACTGTCTTGACCACCGCTTAAACTTGCTATATGTTTCATTTTAAGCTACTTTTCTTTTGCTATTTTTTTCTCATTACTGATATTCCACCTTTTCATATTCAATTACCCATAAACATAGAAAAACCAAGTACATCATGTATAGAAGCCATTAAAGGCACTATAATATGATCTGCTTTTTCAATAGCAAAACGATTTATATCAGAATCAAAACCACCAGTATCAACAACAATAATATCATCTTTATGTATTTCAAATATAGATGATAAAGCTAATAAACCATCTGGATTTGAATATATTTTGAATCCAGTTTATTTTGCTGTATTGATTCTAATATCATTAATACAAGTAAGTGTTAACTGTTGATCTGTATCTACAATAACAATCTTAGAGTTTGTCTTTTGTTTATATCTTAAAGCATTTGCTATGTGCCATGCTGTGGTTGATTTTCTACTACCACCTTTTGAATGTGCGAATGTGATTATCATTGGTTACCCTTTTTTTCTATCTCTCTTATAAGTTCATTAAAATCAATTGATTCTGTCATGTTTTAACCTTTGTTATTTATTATTTTTTTTACTAAATCATTTTTTCTTGATCGTTCTGCTCTTTTTCTGCATGTACTGTTTTTATATGTTTGTCTGCCTGATATATCTTGACCACAACCACAAGCACATCTATCAAAAGTAATCTGTTCTATAAATACTTTATAATGTATTCCATCAACTTTTATGCAATAGTTTTTCATTGATCCCCTTTTTTAATTGATTTAGGATATAATCCTTAATCAATCCCAAAGAGTACCAGTCTTTGAGATCTGTTAAAGATTAATTAAATTAATCTACTTACTAAAGCTTTACACCAGCATTTTCAAGATCAATATTGTCGTAACAACATGTCGTGAAAATGAGTGTAAAAGCTTTTAAAATTTCTTTTAGTGCATCCATTTTTTTATTCCTCCTCTCTTAAGATTAAGCTACAAGCTCTTTGATTTGTTGTGATTCTAAGATGTAATCAAAAGCTTTTGAAGCTTCTGACATAGCTTTCCATAAGTATTTGTGATCTGATCGTTTAAAAGTTCTTTTGTTTTGTTTGTTTTCATTTTGTGCATCCTTTTTAATTAGTTTGTGTAAAAATTTTTACCATTTGATGTTGCTTCAAGTGAAGCTGATATATCATCTATTAGTCTTAATATGTTGTTAAAAGCACTTAATGTTCTTTTTGAAGCATTATTTTGGTTTTCAAAACTTAACATATACTGTATGATCATACTTACACCTTGCAGATCTTCTGCTAATGTTGACATCTGTTCTAACATATCATCTTTTTGTGATTCAACTTTTGCTAGTTCTTTTTTAGTCTCTTCTAGCTCTTTGTATATTTTTTCTGATAGTGTTTTACTCATTTTTGCTTTCCTTTAAAACTGTCAATATTGACAACTTTTCATATTTAGAATTGTGACATAGGACAACTTAAATCAAACTTAATATATTGTCATTATTGACAACTTTTTTAATTACTTTTGTTTAATATGACTATAAAGGGCTTTTTTGTAATATAAATACATGAATAAAATAACAAATAAAGATATTGCTGAATATATTGGTAAAGGTTTGGATACTGTAAACGGATGGAAACAAAAGCAACCAAAACTTTTAGAGATTGTAAAAATAGGTGCATTTTGTAAAAAGAATGATCTTGATATAGATAAGATTAAAAAGCTTGTAGATATTCAAGAGATGGTAAAGGGTAGCAAATAATGGATTGGGCTATAGAAATTGTAATAAATATTCTAAGCCTGTCATTATTATGTATATTATATCTACCCACATATTTATGGTTTAATAATATAGCAAAAAAAGAAACTAATAATATTTATCTGGCTATATTGGCTTTATTAATATTCTTAGTTATCTTTAGCTTTGTTTTTGATCTAAGAGATGATGCACTAGGTTATTTTGATATTATTGATTATGGTGTAGAATATTAATAGTCTTCTTCCATAAGCTCTAAGCACGAAGATTTTTAGAAAATAAAGCAAATAATTGAGATATTTAACGGTTTGGGCTAAGGCACGGGGTTTTTTTGAAATTGCGACCCATCCCATTGAGCTTTTGAGTCAATTTAATACAGTTGCACTATAAATCACAAAATATCAAAAGATCATAGAAAATCATTTTTATACTATAAATCACTAAAAATCTGCACAAAATCTGCACACTTTAAAATAAATTATTCAAAATACCCTTAAAATAGGGCTTCAAATGGTATTTGGTGTCAAGTACAGCAATTGAAACTGTACAGTTTTTTTTCATTTTATATAAAATAATGCTTGTATTTTTTAATGCTAAATGGATGTATTTTTTTTGAGGTCAATTTTTTTTAGGGGGGGGTATGAACCCCCACGGGCATGATCGTATATATATAGATACACTACACTATAAATATAATTTTTCAAAAAAAGTCAATAAACAAGATGACTCAATAAGAAACTTTACTTTTTTGTCTTATAAAGCTTTCTATCCCTAGGTGTTCGTGCTTATAGAGGTGGCAACTTCTTTTTGCCCTTGCTTTGCTTATGCTCTTGCAAATAAATCACTCCTACTGCTGTAAATACGACTACGATTATTATCTCTACTACCATACTGATTCTTCCTCTTCTTCCTCTTCATAAGGTGTATGTGATTTAAATGCTTGGAATCTTCTTTGATATGCAATAGTATCAATGATATTATCTTCTGCACCCTCAATATCAATATCAAAAGCTAGATACTCTGCTTCTGCTTTAGATGTATTTGGATCACTTTTGTTGAACCAAACTTTTCCAGCTAAAAATAGTACTTCCATATTTGCTATTCTAATATTCTTATTTACACCATTATGAGATACTTCCTCTACTGGAACTTTAATACCAGTTGCTTTTTGAAACTCATTAATAGTATAAAAGTATTCATTTTGCATACCACCAGATTCTATACCTAGTCGTGAATATCCAAATGTTTTAAAGGTTCTCATAATGTTTACTGATTTATCAAAAGGTGTCCATTTCCCAGCACTAATATCTATAATATACATATTATCTTGACTATCATAAGCACAAGTTACAATTACACTATCATCATTACCTTTTGCTGTTTTACTTCCAGTTGATCCTTGATCTTTAGTAGCAAACTTTACAGTATCTTCAATTTTGATTTTTTTACCATCATCAAATACAATATTTGTAGGTTCTGGAATTAAAACTCTTTTCTTTTCAAGTGCATTTTCAAATTCTATATATGTTTCTTTGGTTGTATATTCTACATGAGAAAAATACTTAAAATATTCTGATTTGAACATTCTATTTTCATCTGCTTGAGCTACGCACAAATACTCTTGATAAAATGCTTTTAATTGACCCAGCTCCTCATATTCTTCTTTAATATCTTCTAATGATTCTATTTCAACTTCTTTACCAGTCTTTAATAAAATATCCTTTTCTTTTGCTCTTGCTTCCGCTGAGGTAAGAGGAAATCTATCTTTCCATGCACTTTTACCATTTTCTATAATAGGGATAATTAATGTATCCCATCTATTTTTCTTTTTTCTTTTAGTGTTTTTTGGATGGAGTATTCTATTCAATAAACTATCCACATGAAGAATAGTACCAACAAATATTACACGACCATATATTGGATCAAGTGCTGGTAAACATTCACCATAAAACCATTTTCTTAATTTTTTCCTATTTTCTTTGGTCTTAATAGCATATTGTCCTTGATTGGATTCAATATCATCATAAATATGCAAGGTTGGTCTAGCAAATTCATATGTAGAACCTCTTGGATCTTGACCAGCTCCATAAACTTCAACATAGCAAATATGTTTATCATCTACAATAACTTCAATAGCATTTGTTTTCCAAACACTACCCTTTTTAATGTTGTAACCTTTTTTAATGGCATTGATAATCATAGTCTTAGCATCTGAAATAAACTTTGTAGCTTTTGTTTCAGTAGTAGAAAAGATTTGTATAAATCTTTCATGCTCATAGAATATCTTTGAAAAAATATCTACTTTGTTTATAGATGTAGTTTTTCCACCACCCCTAAACATACATATAGCTTTATACTTAGATGGTTTTTGTAAAAACTCATGTAATCTTATATGTACTCTTGGTGTTTTCTCTGTAAATATTGCTGGTGCAATATGTTTAGCTGTTTTTAGTTTTAGAAGTGGAGATATTGACATATTAAATTATCTTCTAAAAAGGGATCTCTTCATCATCAACATTAATTTCAGGCATTTGTGCTTGTGTTGATGCTTGATCATATTGATCTTGTTGATTATGATGTTCATCTGAGTTGTCTTTTTGATCTTGTGATGGAATATCCCATACAACTTCATGACTCCATGTGATAGTGTTTGGATCTTCATTTTCAAAAGGTTTTGCTTCAAAAATTGCAAAATGCAACACCCCACCAATTGCTAAAAATGCTGGTGACTTAATAGATCCACTTTTATATACAATACCACTATCTGTTGTCTTATTCCAAATTCCACCTACTGTAACTTTTCTGTAGTTCTCATTTTTTCTATTATATGAAAATTTGATTAGAAAATCAGGTTTATTATCGCCTTGTTCTTTTTTTGGATTTGGGCTTACAACAAAAGTTGCACTTGTCATAAACGGGGGTCTTATGCTCATCTCTAAGTATTGAACTACTTTTTGATTTTCACCAGTTCCTACTGTAAATTTTTTCTTGTTAATTATTCCTATATTCATTATTCCTCTTCCTCTACATCTACATCTATTGCATCAAACTCATCCATAATCTGATCACTAGATAGTTTTTCACCACCAGCATCAGCAATACGATCAAGCAACTTATCTTCTCTACCACCAGTTAATACTGCTATATCTTTTACAATTTTTACATCCTCCCTTGTGATTACTTTATTTTTGTCATAATTACTTGTTGTTTGTTGCAAAAACAATTCCATAATCTCATAACAATCTGCTGTGAGTTCATTGTTTCTATTTATATCTACAAGTCTTTTTTTAACTACACTAGAAAGTGCTTTTTCTTCTGTGGTTTTATCTTCATCATCTATAACAATTATTTGTAATTGTTGATCAAGTTGCTCTTTCCACATAAATCTTTTTGACCATCTTTGAATTGCTGAACTAGATCCAGTAAATCCCTCATCTTTTAATTGGTCTGCAATTTTTGAAAATGGTGTAGGTTTATAATCATTTTCAGGTTTTGATCCCTCTAAATAAATCTCATATGCTCTTATTTGAGATGGTGTCATCATTTCCATTGATAACCCTTATTTCCATAAAGTTGAAAGTTTGATAATATGTGATAAGTTTTTCCAATGTTTTTAGTACCACCATAAGTTTCATCTAAATACTTTTGAGCTTGATATTGAAAGTCAAAGTCTAAGATCTTCTTTGGACCACTAGGAGGAGTAACAATTAATCTTGTTTCTAAGCCAATATGTTGATTATCCTTTTTGGGATCTTTTGATTTTGTAACACCATATTGTTTTATATGTATTTCTATATTGTCCATTACTTATCTTAGCTTTGTACTTTTTCTTTTTTGTCATACTTTTACTATCTCATTTATTGACTCAATAATGACTCAATAAATGACTTATATTTTTTAGCTAAGTTGAGTCAAACAAACTCTTTATTTATACTATTTATATTAGCTTTGTCTTATTGTCTTAGTAAAAAACAGTAAATAAGTAAAGAAAATAGGTAAAAGTATAATTAGGTAAATTCAAAAGGTTTTGAAAATGTAAAAAATATTAAGTCAATAAGGCAGAAGTATCCAAAGTATGTTAATGCTGGGGTCTATATGTATATTATGTATGTAGTTTTTGTGTAGTTGTCTTAAAGCAGAAGTGAGTCATTGAGTTAGTGAGCAGTTTTGTGCAATTTTTTAAATATGATGTAAAATGTTTTGTAGGTGCTATGAAGTTATGTTGTATTTTTTTTGTAAAAATTAATCTTTTTTTGAATATAAAATTAGAACTGAAATATGAATAATTACTGTGTAGTAAATTGTGCAGTTTTTTTGTGAAAAAATGATGTGTGCAGTTTTTTGTGCAGTTTTTTTTTGTCGAATTTTTGTCACCCTGACAAAAATATGGATGGATGTAAGCACCTTGCCATGGTGTGTGTAGTGTTTTTTTGTTGCTAAAGCCTATAAAATGGGATTTGGTGTCAAGGTCTGGTTTATTATTCCCTCTCTTGACACCAT
>CAZWLA010000009.1:0-38832 GCA_964633845.1 uncultured Arcobacteraceae bacterium
ATAAAGGCTCTTTTCTAATATCATGAAAAGTGAAATCTAAATTATTATCATTACAAAACTTAATAGCTTTTCTTACACTACCACAAGTTTTTATACCATAAATAATCATTTATACTACTCAATAATTTTTGGTACTACAAAACAATTATCTTCAGTTTTTGGAGCATGCTTAAGAATATGTTCTGAAAGTTCACTATTATCGTGTGATTCATCTTCTCTTAAAGGTGTACCACCTTCTATAGTTGTAAATGTTGCATCAATTGAGCTTACATCAATTTCATTTAAATTTTCTACAAAATTTACAATATCTTCAAGCTCTGATTTTAAACTTTCTCTTTTATCGTCTTCTAATTCTATTGAAGATAGCTTTGCTAACTTATCAAGTGTTTTATCATCAATTGTTTGCATGGCAATTCCCTTTGGTCATCATTTTTGTCCTTCTTAATTATGCTCTTTTACTATAGAAGTCTTTCTTGAATTCTACCCAATTATTATTTAATATCGCCTCTCTTGCCTCTTTCATAAGATTCAAGTAATAATGCAAGTTATGTATTGATGCTAATCTAAAATATGTCATCTCTCCACTTTTATATAGATGATTCAAGTATCCTCTACTGTAATTTTGACAAGTATAGCAATTACACTCTTCATCAATTGGCTTTTCATCTTCTACAAAACAGGCTTTTCTAATATTAATTCTTCCAAAGCTTGTAAACAGTGTACCATTTCTAGCATTTCTTGTAGGCATAACACAATCAAACATATCAATCCCTCGATCAATATTCTCTATTAAATCTTCAGGAGTTCCTACCCCCATTAAATATCTTGGTTTATTTTCAGGCATAAATTGTGTAGTATACTCAACTGTATCATACATCTCATTATTAAGCTCACCAACACTAAGTCCACCAATAGCAAACCCATCGTAATCTTCCAAAGCACATAATTGTTGAGCTGACATTTTTCTAAACTCTTTATCAATTCCACCTTGGATAATAGCAAATATATTTTGTTCAATTCCTATACCTTTAGATTGCTGCTGCTTATGATATTCAATTGCTTCTTTTGCCCATGCTGTTGTTCTCTCAATAGATAATTTAATTCTCTGCTTTGTATTTGGTAAAGCTACAAGATCATCTAAAATCATCATAATATCACTACCTAAATTATATTGTGTATCTAGCACACTCTTAGGGGTAAAATAATGCTTACTTCCATCAATATGTGATTTAAACATTATTCCATTTTCGTCTTGCTTTGTATTTTTTTTATCAAGTTTACCTAAAGAAAATGCTTGAAAGCCACCTGAATCAGTTAGAAAACTTTTGGGATATTTACTAAACTTATGAAGTCCACCAAATTTTTTTACAACTTTAGAAGTTGGTCTAAGATATAGGTGATATGTATTACCAAGTATGATTTGAGCTCCAAGATTTAACATATCATTATGATCAAGTGCCTTTACACTTGCCTGAGTTCCAACTGGCATAAATACAGGTGTCTGTATAGTACTATGTGCTGTTTTAATTGTCGTAGCTCGTGCTTTTCCATTAACGTTGTCTAATTTAAATTCCATTTAGATATAATCCCTACTATGAATGTAAAAAAAATTTTAATAATTCTTGATGGAATTGTAGCTAAAAAACTATTAGATAGAATGATAAGTGCAAATACTAAAGACAATCATTATGATATTGTTTATCTCAATAGAAATATTGTTCCTCAGGAGATACCATCAAATTTTACTTTTTTTAATTTTGATCCAACCAGTTTATCAAAATTATCACAACTATTAAATGCTAACTTTTATTCAGAATCACTAGTAATATTGCAAACGAAAGATGAACTTTTAAGTACCATAGAAAATATTAGATCAATAAAATCAAAACTTAATATTACAGCTTATGACAAATGGGATATACAATTAGATGATCCAAATATACAATACCACAGAGCCATTGAGATATTATCAAATGGGCTATTTGAAAAGTTACCAAATATTCCTACTGTAGCACAAAATATTGGACTACGTCAGGGTGAAATTATGGAAATAAAAATTCCATTTGGTAGCTCATATGCATATAGATATATTGGAAGCATCAAACAAAAAGAATGGAAAATATCAGCTATTTATAGAAATGATGTATTAATAGATGTCAAACCTTCTCTTGTACTAAAACCAAACGATGTAATACTCATCATTGGTAACCCAAAAGTTTTAAATAATGTTTATAATAGAATATCAAAAAATCAAGGTCAATTTCCTATGCCATTTGGGAAAAACCTATATCTTTTCTTAGACTTATTAAGACAACCAGAATATGAAATTTTAATTTTAGTTAAAAATGCAAAGATATTAACTAAAACATTATCTAATGTTAAACTAATGATAAGGATTACAAATCCATCTACACTTAATCTAATAAATAAAATAAAAGATCAGTTTGATGATCCAAAAGACTTTGATATAGAAATAGATTATTATAAAAAGCCAATTAATGAATTACTATTATCAGATAAAAATAGATATGAAATTGGTCTACTAATATTTGGTCATTCATTATTAAAATATCAAACAATTACAAAATCATTAATAGATCTTAAATTACCTATATTTAAGTCTGGTCATGGTGATATCAAAAGCATAAAAGATACACTAATTATTTTAAATGAAGCAAAAAGCTATGAACAAATATCTCCAATTATATTTGATATTTCAACACAACTAAAAACCAAAATCAAGATTTATGATATGAATCCCCTTGGTGATGATCATGATGAAGATCTAATTGAGTATTTTGAAAGCTTAGGGGATGTATTTAATCAAGAAATAAATGTTATTCGAGGCTCTAAAAATCCAATTAGAGAGCTTAAACTAGAAGAAAATATCTTACAAATATTACCACTTAAAGAGACAATGTTTGAACATCATTTCTTTAGATTTACAAGTTTAGATACAGATATGTTATCATTTGATATTGAACTACACAACCAAATACTAATTCCAATTATTGAAAACTAAGGAGCTTTAGTGCAATTTCAACCATACCCATTTGAAAAGTTAAATACTCTTTTACAAGAGATAACTCCAAATAAAGAGTATCCATTAAGTAGTCTTACTATTGGTGAACCACAATTTTCAACACCACAATTTATCCAAGATGAATTATCAAACAATACAAATCTTTTAAATAAATATCCAAAAAGTGCTGGGGAAGAATATCTAAAACAATCAATGATAAGTTTTGTTTCAAATAGATTTAATACAGACATATCTATGAATCAAATAATACCTACATTTGGTACAAGAGAAGTACTGTTTAACTTTCCACAATACCTTCTAACACATAAAGAAGATTCTGTAATGGCCTTTACAAATCCTTTCTATCAAATTTATGAAGGTGCTGCAATTGCTACAAATTCAGAAGTTATATATATAAACTTAGAACAACAAAATAATTTCAAAGCCAATCTTCTAAGTGATGAACAATTTCAAAAATGTGACTTAGTTATATTAAACTTTCCAAATAATCCAACAGCTGGAGACATGAGCTGCAGTGAGCTATCTCTTTGGGTACAAAAAGCACTTGAATTTGATTTTATTTTAATTAATGATGAGTGTTATAGTGAACTATACTTTGATGAACAAAACAAACCAACTTCACTTTTAGAAGCTTGTAAACTTATAGGTAATGATTCATTTAAAAACTGTTTAGTTTTAAATTCTATCTCTAAACGAAGTTCAGCACCAGGTTTACGAAGTGGATTTATAGCTGGAGATGAAAACATTTTAAAATCATATATGCAATATAGGACATATGTTGGATGTGCATCACCAATACCACTTCAAAAGGCTGCTGCCATAGCATGGAATAATGAAGATCATGTTCAAAGCTTTAGAGATATATACAAAGAAAACTTTGATATAGCACAAGAGATTCTAAATATAAAAGTGCCAAAGGCAACATTTTATATATGGCTAAAAGTAGATGACGAATTACAATTTACCAAAGAGTTATATGAAAAAGAACATATCAAAGTATTGCCAGGAAGCTTTTTAGGTAGAGAATCACTTGGAAAAAACTATGTAAGAATTGCACTAGTAGAAAAGCCTGTAAAAACTAAAGAGGTTTTAACAAGATTAAAAAAATTTATATTAAACTATAAGGAAAGAGATTAATGGATCAAAATGAACTAAATGAAGCAAGAACAAACCCAGAATTTTTAAGCTTCTTAGATGAGAGAGAAAAAGAAGCATTTGAAAAAGATGATATCTCAATTTTGTATGAAGTATTAGATTCATTACTAATATTAGACCTACAAGAAGCTAGAATCAATAAAGTATATGAAAAGATACTCACAATCTCATTTGATAAAATCGAAGATAGACTCAAAGAAGATAAGAAACTATCTTTACATAGTGATGACATATATTATATTAGATCATTTTATGAGCACAGTATTGAAAAATGGAGCAATGGAAATATGCAAGGGGCAAAAGAACTACTCTTTGTATTAAGTAATATTATTGATGATGAAAGACTAAAAGATTCTATAGAAGTACATATTATTGCATGTAGCCAAGATACAACTTTAGATGAATTCTATGAAACAAAAGTTAGACTAAATTCAGAAGTAGATGATGAAGATCATGGATATTTTATCATGCGATACAAGTTTGATACAAAACAATTTTTAGAGCAAAATAGTTCACTTTTAATTAGTGAATATGGTAAACTAAAACATCTTTTAGACTAGGAAAAAATTTGAAAATCCATTTTATTGGTATTGGTGGTATTGGTTTATCAGCACTAGCAAAATTTTTAAATAATAGTGGTCATATTATCTCTGGTAGTGATATAAAATCAACAATTATTACAGAACAGTTAGCTAATGAAAATATAAAAGTTACTATTCCTCATACTGCTGATGCAATAGATGGTCAAGATATAGTAATATATAGTGCAGCAGTACAACAAAATAATTGTGAACTTATAGAAGCTAAAAAACAAAATATCAGAATCATGTCTAGAAAGGAAGCTCTCCCAACTATTTTAGGTGACAAAAAAAACTATAGTGTTTGTGGTGCTCATGGTAAAAGTACAACTACAGCTATGATTGCTTCCATTTTACAAAGCTCTGCACTAATTGGAGCAATTAGTAAAGAGTTCAACTCAAACTTTAGATATATCAATGATACTGTAGCATTTGAAGCTGATGAAAGTGATGGTAGTTTTTTATTATCAAATCCATATTGTGCAATTGTTACAAATGTAGAACCAGAACATATGGAATATTATAATTATGATTATGATAAATTTTATAACTCATATAGACAATTTTTAGATATGGCAACAATTAAAGTCGTTAATGCTGAAGATAAATTTCTTCCAGAAATGTCACAAATTGATGATGCCATTAAATTATATCCATCAAAAGATATAAAAAATATAGATTTTTTCCTAAAAGATGGCCAACCATACACATCGTTTAATCTAAAAGATTTAGGTTTTTTTGAAGTTTGGGGGTTTGGGGAGCATATAGCCCTTGATGCTTCTTTAGCTATTTTAGCATCACTTGAAGAGATAGGTTTATCAACTATCAAAGAAAATCTTAAAAAATATAGAGGTATAAAAAAACGATTTGATATTGTACAGCACCATGAAAATTTTATAATCATAGATGACTATGCACATCATCCTACTGAGATAGAAGCTACATTAAATTCAGTGAAACTATACAATAAATTACACAATATCAATAAAACTACAATAATATGGCAACCACACAAATATTCTAGAACAAAAGATAACTTAGATGCATTTAAAAAATGTTTTAAAGGCTGTGATACACTTGTAATACTTCCTGTATGGACTGTAGCAGAACCTATACTTGATATTGATTTTAAAGAAGAGTTTCAAGATTATAATATTATATTTGCTGATTCACTTAAAACACAAGAGCACTCAATTGATCTTATTCAAAATGATAAGGTAATATCTACATTAAATAAAGGTATGGTTTTAGGTGTAGGTGCAGGAGACATCACTTACCAAATAAGGGTTCACTAAAAACTAGATTGATATATATCAACCATACTCATTATATCTTTAGCTACTATTCTACTATTAATTTATATTAGGAGAGATTATGGGAACAATTCCACAATTAGCTGAAAAGATAGAGGTTGACGGTGCTACTGTTGACTTTTTTAAATTTATTCAAGATGGACTAACAACTTACCAATTTGATACAAGTATGTGTGGACCACCAGATCCAATGGTAAATGCTATGCGTGGTCTTCAATTACTTGATGACAACTCACAATTAATAATGATAAATCATAAAGCTCCAGGTGGATTATTTCCAAGAATTGAAGCTGAATTTAATTATGAAATTGGTCAAACTGAAAATGGTATGGCAAAAGTAACTTTTACTAGAAAATCTGGTGTAGAATCTACTACAAATTTTGCTGCTAATAAATGTGGTGGATGATAATCTAAATGGCTGTTTCAACAGACTTTGCACCACCATTTAAACTAATAGCACCATATTTTCTAATAGGTGCTATTAGTTTTGTAATCAGTATTGCAATGCTATTTGGATTTGATGTGTCAAATATAAATAGTATGGATAATCAAATACTCTCATGGGTTCATATATTTTTACTTGGATTTGTCATGATGATTATATTTGGTGCAATGGCACAACTAGTGCCAGTGGTTTTAGAGGTTGGTCACGCAGCTGTTGATTTATATTATGTAATATACCCACTACTATTAGTGGGTACACTATTTATGGGTTATGGTTTTTTAAATGCACCTGCATTACTACCATATGGAGGCATTATTGTACTCTTATCACTTTTAGTATTTGTAGCTGAAACATTTGCAACAATTAAGAAAGTAAAAGAGTTTAATACTGTTATAACATCTGTATTATTAGCAAATACATTTTTATTTTTAGGTCTTATATTTGGTATCTTAATGGCATTAGGTTATGCTGGTACAATTACTATAGATATAGTTTCACTTTTAAATGCACATATATATCTTGTACTAATTGGCTATGTAGGTATCACAATTATGGGTATGAGTTTAGTTTTATTACCAATGTTCTGGCTATCACATCACTATAGCAATAAACCTATCAAATTTGCTCTTTGGTTTATTAGCTTTGGTGTAGTATTTGTAATGATTGCATCAATATCTAATAGTGATTTACTTGAATATATTGGCTATGGTTTGACTTTAATATCTATGTGTTTATATTTTTATCAAATTTATATTATATATAAGGCAAGAGCTAGAAAACAACAAGACATTTATATGAATTCAATGATAGTAGGTTATATATTTTTACTGATGTCAATTATATTAGGTATTGTATATCTTATTTTTCCAACTAATAATCTACTATTAACTATAGGGTGGATTATGTTTTTTGGAATTTTATCTCTTCTGATTAATGGTCATCTATATAAAATTATTCCATTTTTAGTATGGTTTGAAAGGTTTTCACCATTTGTAGGTAAAAAGCCTGTACCTATGCTTTCTGATATGGTACCAGAAAAAAGTGCTAAGATACAATTTATATTTTCTGTAGTTGGATTATTAGTGGCTGCTATTGGAATACTACTAGGTATAAATAATATATTTTATAGTGGAGTTAGTTTTTTATTCGTTGGGTCAATATTTATGATCAAAGATGTGATATATATGATCACATATAAGTAGTTTCAATTCATACATATTCATTAAGGCTTCACCTTGGGTACCCAAAAACTTACGTTTTTACCCTAAGGTTGCAGAGCCACTCATATGTATAAATTAAAACTACAATATGTCAAAAAAGTTTAGGAGAAAAGTAAATGGTAACCAAAGAAGAGTTATTTAAAGCAGTTTCAACTGTAAATGATCCAGAAGTTGGATTTAATCTTGTAGAGATGGGGTTAATTTATGATGCAACTTGTGATGAACAAGGAAATGCAAAAATTACTATGACACTATCTACAAAAGCATGTCCGCTTCATCAAATGATTGTACAATGGGTTGAAGAAGCAGTAATAAGAGAGTGTGAAAGAGTTGAACTTGTAGAAGTTGAAGTAGTTTGGGAGCCAGCTTGGGATATTACTATGGCTACACCTGAAGTGATGACAAAATTAGCAGGTAATTAAATAGATTGAAAGTAATCTACGGGACATTAATATTTTTCTTTTATTTTATAAAATATCCTGTAGTTATTTTTGTACCTGTTAGTTATTTTTATTTAGATTATCCAAATAATTGGATCATGAATATTTTATGGGGAATCTCTTTAATCTTAATAATAAAAGATTTAATTTTTCCACACCAAAAACCAAAAAATTGTAGAAAAGGAAAAAAATGATCTATCCAGATTTTTTTGATAAAATTGAAACTATTACACTGCAAGATAAGCTTGCAGGTTTTTTAGGATCTTGTGAAAATGGAATTATAGAATTTTCATATTTAGATATTGTAAAATCAGCAGGACACTCTTGTCCTACAGTAACTGGTGCATACTTAATGGCATGCGAGGGTATCAAAGCACTATATGGTACAGATATGCCACAAAGAGGTGAGATATTTGTATCTTTTAAAGAAGATTCAAATGAAGGTGTCGCAGGGGTAATTGCAAATGTATTTACACAAATTACAGGAGCAACTGAGACTTTAGGGTTTAAAGGTATTGGTGGAAACTTCCAACGACATGGACTTATGAAATTTAATGATAATATATCATCAAGTATTAAACTTCAAAGATTAGATACAGGCAAAGAAGTTGAAGTAATTTATAATCCAAGTTCAATACCAGGTAATCCAATGCAACAAGAGCTTATGCAAAAAATCATGCAAGGTATTGCAACACCTGAGGAAAAATTATCTTTTGGAAAACTTTGGCAACAAAGAGTAGAAAATATTTTTGCTAATATTGATAAAGTTATTACAGTTAAGTAAAATCCAATGACAAATGAAAAATTTATTACAGAGGTTAAAACTTTAGATAAGTTTTTTACAAAGTATTGTCATGATAAAGGTCACGATCATTTAATTCATAAGCATAAACTTCATTATAAAAAAGTTGATTATGATATTGATTTAGATCTATGTGAGGATTGCTATTCTTTGCTAAAATACTCTTTTGATAGACTTAATGAATGTCCACATGATATTAAACCAAGATGTAGGACTTGTCCAACACCATGCTATGAAAAAAATGAATGGAGAAAACTTGCTAAACTTATGAGATATAGCGGTTTTCATTTTGGATTAACAAAGATAAAAAATTTATTTACAAGGAACAAATAATGGCAGTACTAAGTAGCTTTATGAGAGCAGATCACAGAGCATGTGATGATGAATTTGCAAATATGGAAAATGTTGTTGCTGATGGTAATTGGGAAAAAGCATCAGATGTATTTGAACAATTTGCACTTAATCTAGATCATCACTTTAGAATTGAAGAGGAGATTATGTTTCCTGCATTTGAAGCAAGAGGTGCGGGTCACTGTAATCCAACTCCTGTGATGATAATGGAACATACTCAAATGAGAAATGTTTTAAAACAAATGAGAGAAGATATAAAAGCTTGTGACAAAGATCATTTTTTTGGTCTAAGTGAGACTTTAATGATGACATTACAGCAACACAATATGAAAGAAGAGCAGATGATGTATCCAATGATTGATGAATCACTAGGTGCTGAAGATCAAATGCTTCTTGATGAGATGAAAGCTTTAGAGAAAATCAGTAATTAACTAAATATTAAGAATATATGTATCAAGGTTTATCTACACAACAAGCACCACCAATCTGGGTACCATTTAGATTTTTTCTAACTGCCCCACTTTTTGGTATATTGATTGGCTTATTGATTTTTACAAGTTCTACAGATATTATCCTAAATAAATATTCATCTACAACTATTGGTTTAGTGCATCTGTTTACACTTGGTATTCTTTCAATGATAATAATTGGTGCTCTTCAACAGATGCTACCAGTTCTTGCTGGTGCTGTTATTAAAAAACCTTTAATATTTGCAAATATAATACATACAACTTTAACTATTGGAACTCTTAGTTTAAGTGCTGGATTTATATATTCACACAAATATCTTTTATTACTTGCTACTATACTTTTATCTATCACTTTTATACTCTTCTTTTTTACAGTTATAAAACTACTATTTAAAGTTAAATATTTAACCTCAACTGTAAGTGCTATGAAAATATTTTCAATTGCAGGTGCAATTACAATCTTGCTTGGTCTTCACTTAGTTGGATCTCATATAAGTGGCAATATAAATTCATTTCACTATGCTATTGTTGATACACATATTATATTTGGTATATTTGGCTTTGCAAGTATTATTATTATGGGTGTAGCTTTTCAGGTGATCCCAATGTTTTATGTAGCACCAGATCTTCCAAACTATATCCAAAATAGATCTACACAAACTATATTAATTATGCTAGTTTTATATTTTTTATTTTCCATTATGAATTTAGATATATCAGGAATCAAAATAATACTTGCATCAATATTAACATTATTTGCTATGTATGGTATTAAAAGCTTAAATAATAGAAGAAGACCTGTATTTGATGTGACACTTTGGTATTGGAAAATATCCCTATCATCACTTATTATATCTATGTGGCTTTATATCTATAATAGTGATAGTTTATTGTTGCCTATAGTTGTAGCATTTGGATTTTTATATCCAATCCTACAAGGTATGATATATAAAATTGTACCTTTTCTTTCATGGTTTCATCTAAATAGCAAAGGTCATTTTACCATTCCTACATTAAGAGAATTTATAAAAGAAGATAATATCAAAGTACAATTATATATTTATATGATTGCAACTTTCTCTTTTATATTATCTATAGTAAGTGGAATATTTTTATATATTGGTGCAGGATTGTTTATAATATCAAATATTTTATTATTTATAAATATTGCTGCAGCAGCAAAAAAATACCATAAGATCAGCCAGACAGATCCTATGGCAATGCTTAAGAATGAAGGCTAAAAGATTAGCATTGAGCTAATCTTTTTAAACGCTCTTCTTCCTGTTCTTTATATAATGTAGCACAACCAATAGATAGTTCTCTAACTCTTAAAATATAATTTTGTCTTTGAGTTACTGAGATTGCTTTTCTTGCATCAAGAGTATTAAAAGCATGTGAAGCCATCATACATTGATCATAAGCAGGTAAAGGTAATCCAGCTTCTAAACATTTTTTACACTCATCAAATGCATCATCAAAATGTTTAAATAACATATCTGTATTAGCTAATTCGAAGTTATACTTAGAAAATTCAACTTCAGATTCAAAATGTATATCTTTATATGTAGTAACACCATGCTCATTCTCGTTCCACACAATATCAAAAATATTATCTACACCTTGTAGGTACATAGCTAATCTTTCTGTTCCATATGTTATTTCAACAGCAACAGGATCACAAACGATACCACCTACTTGTTGAAAGTAAGTAAATTGAGTTACTTCCATACCATCAAGCCACACTTCCCATCCAAGCCCCCATGCTCCAAGAGTTGGTGATTCCCAGTTATCTTCAACAAATCTAATATCATGTTTACTTAGATCAAGTCCAAGGTATTCTAATGACTTTAAATAAAGATCTTGAATATTGTCTGGAGATGGTTTTATAAGTGCTTGAAACTGATAGTATGATCCAAGTCTATTTGGGTTTTCACCATACCTACCATCAGTAGGTCTTCTACTTGGTGCTACATATGCTACAGACCACGGCTTACTATCTAAACTTCTTAAAAGTGTTGCAGGATGAAATGTACCAGCACCACTTGGGATATCATAAGGCTGTAAAATATTACAACCTTGATCTGCCCAAAACTGTTGCAGTTTTAATAAAAGTTGAGAAAAGCTAAGTGATTGATTAGACATAACTAGATTAGTACCTCAATCTCTTTTGAATCATTTACAACTTTTTTCTCTTTAACTACTCTATCTTCTTTCATCTTTACAGCTAATTCTTTATCTGTAATTGCCAAGATTTGCATAGCTAAATAAGCAGCATTAACAGCACCTGCTTTTCCAAGAGCTACAGTTGCCACTGGCATACCTGCTGGCATCTGTACAGTTGAAAGCATAGCATCCATACCATCCATTGCTCCACCTTTCATAGGTACACCAATTACTGGCTTAGTTGTTGATGCAGCTAATGCACCAGCTAAATGTGCAGCCATACCAGCTGCAGCAATAAATACTTTAGCACCCTTCTCTTCTGCAGATTTAATATAATCTTTTGTTCTTTGAGGTGATCTATGCGCTGAAGATATAATTAGCTCATATTGCACTCCAAATAGTTCTAGTGTATCTGCACAGTTTTTCATAATCTCATAATCTGATTTACTTCCCATGATAATTGAAACAAAATTCATTGCTAATCCTTTTTTATTTTAAATTTTTTGATTTTATCCAAAATTGACTAATTTTTACATGAAAGAATTATGAACTACAAGATTGTAGCTCTTCTTCCCAATCTGGATTTTGAACTCTAAACATTGTCATATATGGCAACTTAATTGGTAACTTAATTGGATTTGTATTTCCACTATGTACAGATTCTAATTCTTTGCCTAGTTGTGTTATTATTTTTTTAAATGTAATATAGTATTTACCATCATCATCTAATTGAATTATCCCAATCTCATTATCGACTTCTTTAATTTGACTACCTAATGGTGCAAAAATTTCAATCTTATCTCCTGGATAAGTTTTATATTTACACATAAAATGCTCTTCATCTTTAATAACTAAACCACTTACTTCAAAACTTCCAGCACTTAAAGCATAATCATGATTTTGTGTATCATTCTTCTCAAATGGTTTATGCACTAAATATGCATCTGTAAATCCACGATTTTTAGTTGTATTTAACTCTTTTTGATACTTTTGGGCATCAAATTTTCCATTATAAAAGTCATTTATTGCCATTTTATATGTATAAGCAGTAATTGCAGCATAATATGATGACTTTGTACGACCTTCAATTTTAATTGAGTCAACTGCATCTGAAGCTAAAATTTCATCTACATGAGAAGCTAAGTTCATATCTTTTGCATTAAATATATATGTACCAACACCTGGATCTTCTTCAAGTCTAAATAAACTACTATGATCTTCATTGGCAGCATATAATGTATACTCAAATCTACAGTCATTAGCACAAGATCCTCTATTTGGTACTCTTCCCATTTGAACAGCAGATACTAAACATCGTCCACTATAAGCAAAACACATAGATCCATGTACAAATATTTCTATTTCTAAATCTGGTAGTTCTTTTTTTATTGCTTCTACATCTTTTAAAGATATCTCACGTGCAGCAATTATTCTTCTAACACCCATATCATAATATACTTTTGCATCAAGATAATTCATAACATTTGCTTGAGTAGAAAGATGAATAGGTATACCAGGGGCAAGTTCTTTACATAATGCTATTACACCTGGTGTTGCAACAATAATTGCATCTGGTTTCATAGCCGCTACATTTTTAATATGTTCTTTAAGTAATTCAATCTGAGAGTTAAATGGAAAACCATTAATTGTTACATATACTTTTTTGCCTATACTATGAGCATAGTCTATACCTTCTTTAAAAGTTTCAAATGTAAACTCTTTACCACTTCTTATACGAAGTGAAAAATGACTCACTCCTCCATATACTGCATCTGCACCATATGCAAATGCTATTTTTAACTTTTCTAAATTACCTGCTGGAGATAATAGCTCAATCTTTTTATTCATAAACAACCTAATTAGTAATTTGATAAATTATATCCAATTAGTTATAATATAATGTTAATAGTTTTAATTAAGATAAATTTTATCTTCTTTATATATACTTTCATTAACAATTCGATAAACGAATTAAAAAACAAACAAAACAAAAGGAAATTAAAATGGCAACAGTAACTTTTAAACAAGACACAGTATGTAACTTAGCAGGAAATGAAATCAATTGTGGAGATATGGCTCCAGAAGTAACAGTAGTAAATTGTAACCCAATGCTTCAAAATGAAGTAGTTGGTGGAGCTCAAGAAAATGTTCAACTAGTAGTAGTAGTGCCATCATTAGACACTCCAGTGTGTGATGCTGAAACTAGAAGATTTAATACAGAAGCAGCAGCAATCGAAGGTGCTACAGTAACTACAGTTTCTATGGACTTACCATTTGCAGCAGCAAAATTTTGTTCAACTGCAGGAATTGAAAACTTAAAAGTATGTTCTGATTTCAGAAACAAAGATTTCTCAAATGCATACGGTATGTTGTTAGCAGATGGTCCTTTAGCAGGTGTTACAGCTAGAGCAATCTTTGTAATTGCTAGAGATGGTAAAGTATGTTACAAAGAATTAGTATCTGAAATTACTGCTGAGCCAGATTACTCTGCAGCAATCGAAGCAGCAAAATCAGCTTTATAATAAATTAAATTTTATGTAACTTTTATTTTTTATGTGATAAAGTTCGTATGAAATAAAATACAGGAGAATATTATGGCAGTATTAATTACAGATATATGCATAAACTGTGATGCTTGTTTAGATGAGTGTCCAACAGAATCAATCGTTGATAACGACGATAACCCAACAGGTGAGGATATTTACTTTGTAAATAGTGAAACTTGTGATGAGTGTACTACAGCAGGAACTGAGCCAGCATGTGCTGAAGCATGTCCTACTGAAGGATGTATAGTATGGGGTGAAAACCCTGCTACAGATGGTGCCGTTGCTGGTGAGCCATGTGTTGAAGACTAATCTTTAAATAGATTATTTAACACTATTAAAAGGGTGGGGATTTTATCCTCACTCTTTTTTATTTGTCTTTTTAAATAATTTTAGATATACTTCGCGAAATTAATTAATAAAAGGAAATAAAATGGAAAGAACTCTTTCAATTATCAAGCCAGATGCAGTAGCAAAAAATGTAGTAGGTAAAATCTTATCAAGATTTGAAGACGCTGGATTAAGAATCGCTGCAACTAAAAAAATTCACTTAAGTAAGCCAGATGCAAAAGCATTCTACGCAGTACATGCAGAGAGACCATTCTATGGTGAACTAGTAGACTTTATGGTAAGTGGTCCAGTTGTTGTAACAGTACTTGAGGGTGAAGATGCAATGGCTAAAAATAGAGATTTAATGGGTGCAACAAATCCAAAAGAAGCAGCAGCTGGAACAATTAGAGCAGATTTTGCTGATTCTATTGATGCTAATGCAGTTCATGGATCTGATTCATTAGAAAATGCAGCAATTGAAATTGATTTCTTCTTTGCACAAAGAGAAATCTGTTAGTATTATTTTATGAAAGTAGAGTTTAGAAAAATACCATTTGAGCCAAAAGACTTCTCTTTTAGTTCAGATTCAGTAGATTTTGAAGGAACTTTTTGTAAAATAACATCAACTTTAGCAAAATTTAATGCTAAACTTAGTGGAACAACTATCGTATCATGTTGCAAATGTGGAAACGATATGGATCTGAAACTATCAGAAACTATTGATTTTATAGTTTCTGATGGAATATATTCAGATGACAAACACGAAGAAACTGTAGTAGAAGTAGATAACAATATTATAGATTTCGAAGAATTAATAAATAGCGAAATTTCATCAATTAATGCAGATTTTCACACTTGTGATAATTGTAAAGATAGTGATGAAATATTCGACAAAGAACTTTAAAAGGATAATAAAATGGCAGTACCAAAGCGAAGAGTCTCTCATAGTAGAGCAGCAAAAAGAAGAACACATTATAAAATTACATTAAAAAGACCAGTGAAAGACACTGATGGAACTTGGAAGATGCCTCATAATGTAAACCCAACTACTGGTGAATATAAAAGCGAAGCATAATTATGATCAAAATTGCAATTGATGCAATGGGTGGGGACAACGGTCCTGCACCTATCATAGAAGGTCTTATTTTAGCCCTAAAAAAAGACAAAACATTTACTGCTATTGCAGTTGGTAAAAAAGATGAAATTTTACCTTTAATCCCTCAAAAATTTGACAGCAGAATAGAAATATTAGATACTGATGATGTAATCTCTATGACAGATCATGCTACTGATGCATTAAAAAGAAAAGATTCAACAGCATATAAAGCAATTGAACTTGTAAAATCTGGTGATGCGGATGCTTATGTAAGTGCTGGTCATAGTGGTGCTTCCATGTCTCTTGCAACACTACGAATAGGTAGAATCAAAGGTGTAAGTAGACCAGCAATTGCAACACAAATGCCTACAGAGAAAGGTACTACTTTAGTACTTGATGTTGGTGCTAATGTTGACTGTGATGCAAATAACTTAAAAGAATTTGCAATTATGGGTCAAGTATATGCCGAAGATGTGTTACATATTGAAACTCCACTAATTGGTTTATTATCTAATGGTGAAGAGGAAAGTAAAGGGAATGAAGTTTCAAAAGAAGCTTTTAAACTTTGTGAAAATATACCACACTTTGTAGGTAATGTTGAAGGTAATGATATCTTTAACGGTACTACTGATGTTGTAGTATGTGATGGGTTTATTGGTAATATTATGCTAAAAACTGCTGAAGGTGTGGCTGACACTATTGGTAAAATTATTAAAAATAACCTAAGAAGATCACTTGTTTCTATCTTAGGTGCAGTTTTGATGAGAAAAGTTTTTAAAACATTAAAATTAAAAGTTGATTATGCAGAATATGGAGGGGCTCCACTACTAGGTGTTAAAGCTCCTGTAATTATTGCACATGGAAAATCAAATGCAACAGCAATGAAAAATGCGATATTCCAAGCAATAGCAGCAGCACAATCAGATCTTAATATTAATATTGAAGAAAATATAAAACAACTAAAGGCCTAATTATGTATGCTTCTTTTAAATCTATTGGTGCTTATATCCCAGAAGAGATCAGAACAAATCAATGGTTTGTAGATAGAATGGATACAAGTGATGAATGGATCACTAAAAGAACTGGTATTAGCCAAAGAAGAATTGCAGCAAATGATGAGAATACTTCTGATTTAGGTGTTAATGCAGCAAAGATTGCAATAAGCAGATCAGATATATCTACAGAAGATATTGATCTTGTAATCTGTGCTACAATCTCTCCTGACTATTATTGTATGCCTTCAACTGCATGTTTAATTGCAAATAAACTAGGTATCAATAATGTAATGGCACTAGATATTTCTGCTGCTTGTACTGGATTTGTTTATGCCATTCAAACAGCAAAAGCATTTATAGAATCTGGTATGAAAAAAAATGTACTAATAGTTGGCGCAGAAAAACTAAGTAGTATTGTTGACTACACAGATAGAACAACATGTATGCTATTTGGTGATGGAGCTGGAGCAGCTATAATTAGTGCTACAGAAGAAAAAAGTGAAGCTATTTTAGATATTCAATGTTCTGCAGATGGTGGATTAAAAGATCTACTACTTACTCCTGGAGTTGCAAGTGATGAAGAGACATTTATGCAAATGAAAGGTAATGAAACTTTTAAAATTGCAGTAAGGACTCTTACAAATGATGTAAAAGATATCATGTCAAAAAATAAACTTCAAAATGAAGATATTGATCTTTTTATTCCGCATCAAGCAAACTATAGAATTATAAAAGCTGTAGGTGACGCTCTAAAATTTGAAGATGAACAAAAAGTAGTAACCGTAGCTAAATACGGTAACACTTCATCAGCATCAATACCTATGGCTATGAATGATGTATACGAATCTGGAAGACTACAGCATGGTGACATGATGCTTCTAGATGCCTTTGGCGGTGGTCTTACTTGGGGATCAGCACTAATCCCATTTGCTGGTAAATAGTATTTAATAATCTAATCTAATAGATTCTTATTTTTAGCATTTAGTGTAAATGCATTCATCGATCTCTCTTCTTGATTGATCTCTTTATCTTTTTTAATTACCATAGTAGCACTTGGATTAATAAATAATATAGACTCATCTACAATTATTTGAAAAATGGCTATATATGGTATAGCCACAAGTGATCCTATATTATCTTCACCAAATCCAGCTTCAAAGCTTATACTATCTTCATTAAGTACAATTGATTCAAATGTATAATTTGCAAATGAAAACAGTGTATATTGTGAAAAACTATCTTTAATCTCATCTGGTAAATCAGGATTAAAACTTGTCGCATTTATATTAGCCGTAATTGCAAATGTGTCAACTAAATCAACTAATTTCAATAATTGCTCTTTTACCTGACTCTCTTGTAGTTTTCTATATTCAATATCTTGTAAAATTTTTGTAATCATAAACCTACTCCCTATTTATATTTTATTTGAAAATTATCTATTATATTAAATCCAACCATTGCATTTAATGTTGCTATTTTTCTAGCATCTTTTAACATATCTAAAGTAATATCTGACTCCTTAATCTTTCCCTCTTCAAGTAGCCTTGCTCTACAGGTACCCTCTAAAAGTGGTGACTTTGGCGTTATCCATTGATTATCATAATATATAGCAATATTTGCAATTGATGTATCTGCTATTAAATTATTTTTAACAATTATAATCTCATCTGCATCACATTTTTTCTCTAAAAGCTTTTCTAACTCTATACGATTAACTAATTTTTTATTATAAATAATAGTATCATCATATACTATCTTAAAACTATTTATATCTTTTTTAATATATTCATCGTATCTTATATCGATAATACCAGTATCATCGTATACTACTTTACATTTTAATAGCTTATTATTTGGTGGATATATATATTCCTCAAGAGCAAGATTAAGTCCAATAGTATTTTGAATACGCTTCTTATGATATAAAAGGTTAAATACTTCCAAATCTTTACATCTTATAGTTTCAAAACAAGCTTGCGAAGTTTCTTCAGTAAAGTACCTCATGGTATATATACCTTATCACACATCTCTTTATATTCACTATCCATATCACTATCGCTAGTAATACCTCCACCACTTTTATACACAAAAGATCCATCCAAAAGCTTTTCTATAAATCTTATAAGTACAAAACTATCCAAGCTTTTTCCATCATATACTCCACATATACCAGTAAAGTATCCCCTATCATAATTTTCTACTTCATTGATAATCTCTACGGTCTTTTTCTTTGGAGTTCCTGTAATACTACCAGCAGGCAGAAGTGATGTAATAATATTACCAAGTTTTTCATTCCAATTTTCATCTAATTTACCAGATATTTTAGAACTTACTTGTATAAGCTCTTTATTTCCAGCACTTATAGTATCTGTGTATCTAAATTGTTCAACTTTTACATCTTTTGCAACTATATTTAAATCATTTCGTAAAAGATCAACCACCATAGTATGCTCTGCTATCTCTTTTGGATCTGCTAATATTTTTTCTCTTGCATTTAAAATTGATGCATCAATAGTACCTTTCATTGGATAAGTATATATTTTTTCATCATTAATTTGTATAAATTTTTCAGGAGAAAAAGAAACAAATTTATCTTTATAATAAATCTTATACTTACTATTTGCTAGTTTATATATCTCTTCAAGGTCTATTTTTTGATCTATTATAGAAGCCTGTGTTAAATTTAAAAGATAGCTATTACCATCTGTAATGTTCTGCATTACTTTTGTAAATTTATCTTCATAAATATCTTTAGATACTGGAGTAAAAGAGATATCTTTTTTAGTTTTTACATCCATATCAGAATCAAGTTTAAATTTAATATTTTCATTACAAGTATCCAGATTACAAACATCCCACTGTTGTTGATCATAACTTATAATGAAAAAAAATGGTTCTTTTTTTGATCCATATGAATTTAAAGTACTAATTAAATCCAAATAATTTAACCTTTATAATACATTTGTAATACTTGCTTTACCATTATCTACTGCTATATGCAATGTAAATTCATAAGCATTTTCATGATCAACTTTTGATCTTAATTGATATTGACCATCTTTAGAAATATCTGGCCATGTATCATGCAATATCACTTCATCTTCACCATCATAGTTATATCCAGCATAGCCCTCTTCTACAGCTTCACTTAAATTTTCAACAGCAACATCATTTAATTCACTTAGGTTTTTTATAACAGTTTTTAGAGTCGTTCTAAATATCTTAATAGGTTCTTCATCCATACCATACATTTTTATTTCCTTTATTGTAATATCAGTTTTTTTAAAATTGCCATACGAACTGCGACACCATTTGTAACTTGTCTTAGCACTTTACATCTTTTATCTGCAAGCAGTTCATCGCTAATATCAATATTTCTATTTACTGGACCTGGATGCATAATTAAGATATCTCTATTGCCAACTATATCGGATGTTACACAGTAATCTTTTCCAAACTCTTCCAATGAATTATAATATGTTTCATGATGTCTTTCTAGTTGAGTTCTTAAACTCATCACAATATCAAGCTCATCTATTACATCTTTTAAAAATGTACTCTGTCTAAACTCATCTGCTGATGGCATAAAATGCTTAGGTGCTACTAAAATTGGTTCTAATCCAAATCTTGGTAGAAGTTGCAAATTGCTACTAGCAACTCTTGATGTTTTAATATCACCTATAATAGCAATTTTCTTAGAATCAACATCAGCGTCAAAGTGCTCCATTATTGTATATAGATCAAGTAAAGCTTGAGTTGGATGAGCATTCATACCATCTCCTGCATTTATAATAGGACAATTTACATGCTCTATTAAACTTTGTGGTAATCCACAATCTCTATGTCTAATAATAATAGCATCTGGTTTCATAGCATTTAAGTTTGTTACTGTATCTATTAAAGTTTCACCCTTACTGCTTGAACTTGTACTAACATCAAGATTAACAACTTTAGCTCCAAGCCTTTTTGCTGCTATTTCAAAACTACTTCTAGTTCGTGTAGAATTCTCAAAAAATAGTGTGATTACTAATTTTCCATTTAATGTAGATGACGCTTGAAGATCATTAAATATTGTTGCATCTTCAAATAGTTTTATTATCTCATCATTAGTAAAATCATTTGGTGTTATTAAGTGTTGCATTAAAATCCTTTAAACTATTTAGTTTATCTAAATATATTAACTAAAAATCACTAAATAATTTGTTATTTAAACATAGTCTTAACTTATATTTATTATAATTCAAATAGATAAAAGGCATACCTATGAAACAAGTACAAAATAGATTACAATTCTTCCCTATCATGATGTTTGCAATTATTATGGGTCTAAGTGGGATAACTATTACATATAAAAAAGCTCATGAAGTTTTAGCACTACCTTGTGTGATAAGTGATATTCTAAGTTTTATTACACTTACTCTATTTTGTATTATTGTATTAATATACATAATGAAAATGATCAAATATCCTAATGCAGTAAAAAAAGAATTTAAGCATCCTATTCGAGTTAATTTTTTTGCTGCTGTATCAATATCAATGATTTTATTATCAATAGTATTTAAAGACTTAAATCCACTTTTAAGTATAATACTCTTCTACATAGGTACAGCATTACATCTATTTTTGACATTTCATACTATATCATTTTGGATAAATCACAACCAAGAGATTGCACACTCTAATCCAGCTTGGTTTATACCAGTAGTTGGTAATGTACTTATACCAGTAGCTGGTGTCGGACTTTTAGATAAAAATATTTTAATGTTTTTCTTCTCTATTGGTATTTTTTTCTGGATTATTCTATTTGCAATATTATTCAATAGAATAATTTTTCATAATCAACTTGCAGTAAAGTTTATGCCTACACTTTTTATACTAATAGCACCGCCTGCTGTGGGTTTTATTGCTTATTATAAAATATTTAATTCTTTAGATCCATTTGCCCTATTTTTATTTTCAATAGCATTATTTTTCACACTTCTAATAGCATTCATGCATAAAAGCTTTATTGGTATTAAGTTTTTTATATCATGGTGGGCATTTATCTTTCCTTTGGCGGCTATGACAATAGCAACACTGTTAATGTATCAAATCACAAATAGTATACCAATCTTATACATCTCATATACCTTAATAGCTTCAACGACACTAATTATTTTAATTGTGATCTATCAAACTATTAAAAATATACTAAACAATGAAATATGTGTGCAGGAATAAATAAAAATGATTATAAAAAAATACTTTGGAATATTTGTAGCACTATTTTTAATTAGTGCAATATCTTTTAGTGTTTATGAACAAATAAACAAACCGAAAATGTCAGCAAAGTCAAAACGAATTGATTGTCAAATGAAAACTACAACATTTGAAAGAATATTAGAAAAATCACTAATATTAGAAGCTCAACAGTTATTAAAAAATAAAAGCTATATAATAGAATCAAAAATATGGAAATCAAAATATGCCACATCAAAATTATTTGATCATATATCAAAAGAACAAATAGACAGTCTAACAATAAAAGCTATATCAAATATCTCAATCGCTAATACAAGTAAAAAAAATTTACTAATTAAGTTTTATACTAGAGAAAATGACCGTGAAGACCCAGGTAAACACGGTACAGAATGTAAACTATATGCTGGATATCTTGTATATGAATTTATATTAGACGGAAAATTAGTATACAAAATTCAAACAGACTTTATGGACTTTCAAGGTAAAGATATAGCACAAAGAATTAATTGTGTATTTAATTCATTTATGACAATAAAATAGTAATTTTATCAAAATTTTAGTATCATACTAGCCATATAAAAAAGGGCTATTATGAACTTAGAACAAATTGATAAACAAAATGTACTTAATACTTATGCACGAAATTATGTTAATTTTAAAAGAGGTGTAAACTCTACACTTTTTGATGATAAAGACAACAACTATATAGACTTTACAAGTGGAATTGGTGTAGTTTCTGTAGGACATGGAAACAAAAGAGTTGCCGATGCAATTTGTACTCAAGTATCAAACATAACTCATATCTCAAATCTTTATGCAATTGAACCACAAGCTTTATTAGCTCAAAAGATAAACGAACTAAGTGGATACGACATGGCTATGTTCTTTGCAAATTCTGGAGCTGAAGCAAATGAAGGTGCTATTAAAATTGCTAGAAAATATGGTGAGATAAATTTTGATAGTAAAAGATATAAAATAGTAACACTTGGTCACTCTTTTCATGGTCGTACAATCACCACAGTAAAAGCAAGTGGTCAAAAAAAGATGCACTCTGAAAACTTTTCTCCATATCCAGAAGGTTTTTCATATAAACATAAACTAGATGAACTATATGAAACAATTGATGATGAAACTGTTGCAGTTATGATTGAACTTATTCAAGGGGAAGGTGGTGTTCAACCATTCCCAAAAGAAGATATTCAAAAATTAGCACAATTTTGTAAAGACAATGGATTATTACTAATTATAGATGAAGTTCAAACAGGAGCATATCGTACTGGTGAATTTTTAGCATCAAATCTTTATGATATAACTCCAGATATTATCACTATGGCAAAAGGTATGGGTGGTGGTGTACCTATTGGATGTGTAATGACTAAGCACAAAGATATTTTTGAACCAGGAGATCATGGATCTACATTTGGTGGAAACTATCTAAGTACTGCGGCATCACTTGAAGTTTTAAATATATTAGATGAGCACAAAAACTCTGGTACTTTAGATGAGACTATGATATATTTTAATAATAAATTAAAAGAATTTTATGAATCAAATTCACATCTATTTTACAAAGAAGTTGGGATTGGTCTTATGAGAGGATTAAGAGTTAATGATGAAGAAACTCTAGCAAAAATATACAACAATGCATTTGACAATGGATTACTTGTATTAAAAGCTGGGAAAATTACACTTAGATTATTACCACCTTTAACTATTTCAAAAGATGAGATTGATGAAGGGTTTAAAAGATTAGGAAAAGCTGTTGAAAATATTTAAGCTTTTAATATCAATTTGCATTCTTAGTTCGATAATATTAGCCAATGATACTATTGTTTCAGAAGATAGACTAAATTACCTAGATTTATCACAACAAAAAACAAATTTAGATAGTGCTAAGCAAAAAATTGACTGGATAAACCCAATTAATCTTTCATATAAAAAAAATATCTCAGTACCACAACAAGATACAACTAATTTCATTATTCCAAATACAAGAATTTCTACAATCAGTATAAGTCAACCTATTTTTAAAAGTGGTGGAATTTATAATGCTATTAAATATTCAACTACATCACAACAATATCAAACTTTAGATATTAATATTCAAAGACAATCACTTATTAAAGATGCTACAACTATTTTATTCCAACTTAATCAAATGGATCTAAAGATTAAACAGCAATCGATTAAAATAATAAATGCACAAATTGATGTAGATATAAAGCATGAACAAGTACTTCACAATATTCTTGATATGACATTTTTAAATAATGCCATTATAACACTAAATCAAAATAAACTAACTCTAGAAGATCTTAAACTATCAAAAATAGATTTAGTAAATAAATTTAATAATTTATCATCAAAACCATATACTAATTTTAATCTTCCAGTCTTATCAATTATGAAGACAAATGATTTTATGACAAATAATATATATATTAAAAAAGCAAAACTTAATGAAAAGTCACAAAATTATTTCAAAAAAATCACACTAGCTAAATATTTACCAACGCTATCATTTACACATGATTATGTAAATTATCATGATAGAGGTGTAGACACTTCTACATCTGGCCTAAAGCTTACAGTGCCTCTTGATATCAAAAGCTACTATGATACACAAAGTTCAAAAATATCATATCTAAGAGCTAAAAAACAGACAAATATTGTCCAACAAGAGGAAAAAAATTATATTAAATCTGTACAAAATAAAATTAATACAATTGATAATAAAATTAATATACAACACTCTACAATTAAATACTATAAAGATCTTATTCAAACTACAAACGATCTTTATGAGAATGGATTAAAAACATCTAACGATGTATTAATTTTAAAAAATTCTCATGATATTGAAAATATAAATTTAAATATTTTTGAACTTGATAAGCAGATACAACTATTGGAAGCATATGCAAGAACAAACAAATAATATAGTTTTTAACCAATATTTTAATGATTGGCTTTATAGTGATACAGGATACTATTCAAACTATAAAACTATTGGTAAAGAGGGTGACTTTTATACAGCTGTATCTACAAGCAGTTTTTTTGGTGGTAGTATTGGAAAAAAAATTGTTTCTATTATAGAGTCTGGACAACTACCTTCAAATAGTACAATTGTAGAAGTTGGTGCTCATCATGGATATCTACTTGCTGATATAGTACAGTTTATTTATACTCTAAATCCATCACTTTTAGATACTTTGGATTTTGCTATAGTTGAGAGATACTCACATCTGCAAGAAGCACAAAAACAATATTTTCAAAATAGCTTTGGTGATGCTGTAAAAATCACACACTATGATGATATAAGTGATTTTAGAGCGAAAAATGCGATCATAGTGGCAAACGAAATCTTTGATGCATTTAGCTGTGACCTTGTATATACAAATCAAAAAGATATACTACAAAAAGCAGTAGTAACTAATCATAAAATAAACTTTGTAGATTTATCAACTTCCAAAGAAGATCAAAGACTAAAAAATATTTGTCAAAAATATAAAATCACAAAAGGTGAAGTATCATTAGGATTTGATGAATTTGCTACAAATCTATCCTCAAATATTCAAAATTTTGATTTTATTACATTTGATTATGGTGATAAATATCCAAGAAATGATTTTTCTGCTAGAATATACCACAATCATAATGTTTTTCCAATCTTTCAAGATGATCTAGAACTAAATAAATTATATGCTAATAGTGATATCACATACGATGTGCATTTTGATTATTTAATTGATTGCCTTAAAGAAGCTGGTATAGAAAATGTAGTTTATACAACTCAGTTAAAAGCTTTAGTTGAATTTGGCATAATCGAGCTTCTTGAAATACTTCTAAAAAATAGTAGTGAAGAAACCTATATAAGAGAAGCTAATAAGGTAAAAACTTTGCTTACACCTACAGGGATGGGGGATAGATTTAAAATGGCACACTTTAGAAAGAGGATTAAATGAGTACTATGCGAGAAATAGAATCAGTTTGCACATACTGCGGTGTTGGTTGTGATATTACAGCCAATGTAGAAAATAATGAAATTAAAAAAATATATGCTAAGTCTGATGGATATGTAAGTCGTGGAAAACTTTGTATCAAAGGGAAAAGTGGATTTGATTTTGTTGCATCAGATGAAAGAGTTAGAAATACAAGAATTAAAAAGTCTTTCATAGAAAAAAACTTTGAAGAGTTCCCAAGAGAACTAAAAGCAAGAACTCATACAATGACTTCTATAGATAATGAATGGTTTGAAGCAAACTATGAATTAGCAACTTCAATAGCAGCATGGAAACTATCTACAAATAAAGAAAAATATGGTCGTCATTCATTTTGTGCAACTGGAGGAGCTAGAACATCTTGTGAATCAGGATACCTTCTTCAAAAATTCACAAGACAAATCATGGACTCACCAAATATAGATAACTGTGCTAGAGTATGTCATGCACCAAGTTTAAATGGTATGGCAGCTACAATTGGAGAAGGGGCAGCTACAAATCCATTTGATGATATATTTAAGACTGAATGCATGATCGTAATTGGTTCAAATACTACAGAAGCTCATCCTATTGTTGCAAATAGAATGATAGAAGCTGCTCGTGCTAAAACATCTGAACTTTTCGTATGTGATGTAAGACAGATACAGCTTGGCAAGTTTGCTACTGATACAGCAGTAATACCTTATGAATCAAATTTATTATTTTTAAATGCTATTGCTTATGTAATTTTAAATGAAAATTTATACAATCAAGAGTTCATAGATACAAGAACAAAAGAGTTTGAAGAATATAAAACATCTATTTTAAATGACAAGTTTGCAAATCCAGAGTTTTTTAGATCTATCAAAGGATATGAAGATTTAGCTGATAAAATTCCTCTAATAGCAAGAACATATGCTAGTAAAAAGTCTATGATTTTCTGGGGATTAGGAATTACTGAAAATGTAGATGGTTCATATGCTGTTATGGCTATAGTAAACTTAGCACTTATGACTGGAAATATTGGTAAAATAGGTTCTGGACTTATGCCTCTTCGTGGACAAAATAATGTTCAAGGAACATGTGATATGGGATGTCTTCCATACTATCTTCCAGATTATCAAAATCCGCAAGAGCATGGACTAAAAACTCCAGACTTAATAGATGCAATGCTTGATGGTAAAATTAAATCAATGATGGTAATGGGTGAAGATGCAGCACATATCCATCCAAATCTAAATAAGATTAATAAAGCTCTTGAAAATCTAGATATACTAATTACTCAAGATCTATTTATGAATGAGATTGCAAAAAAATCAGATATCGTATTTGGTGTAAAGTCAGCATATGAAAAAACTGGTGTTTATGTAAATGCTATGAGAAGACTTCATCTTTCTCAGCCATTAGTAGAAAATGACCTTCCAGATGATTGGAATGTACTAACAGATATTGAAAACAAGATTAATGGTGAGTTCTTATACAGATCTAGTGAAGATGTATGGAATGATATTAGAGTAGATGCACCTTATAGATATGGAGGAGCAAGCTATCCTAAACTTATCAAAAACCGTTCTCGTGGACTTCAATGGCCAGTAGCTAGAAAAGACACACCTGTACTACACTTAGAAAAATTTAATACAGCTGATGGTCTTGGTAAATTTATATACAATGGGTATAACTTACGAAATCAAGTTAGAAAGCTTGTAGAAGGTGAAAAGTTTAATACATTCTATCTTACAACAGGTAGAGTTCTAATTCATTACAATAATGCAGCTCAAACTATACAAACACCAAGATTAAAAGAGCTTCATGGTAAAGATATACTACTTGTATCACAAGATGATGAGGAATTTTTTAAAGATACTACACATGTAATCCTAAAATCACCACATGGACAAACAAATAGACTAAAAATAAAGATATCGAAAACTATCAAGCCAAAAACAATGTTTGTATCATTTCATCATGCTAAATCACACATCAATTATATATTTGGTGATGAATCAGATGTAAATACAAAAACTGCCCTATTTAAATCTGTAGAAGTGGAAGTTGAGCCAGCATAGGCAACAACAAACCACAAAAAATAAAGGTGACATTGCAGAATCTAGTGCTGCAAGTTACCTAAAAGATAATGGCTTTACAATAATAGAGCGTAACTTCTATGCCAAAAAACTTGGTGAAATTGATATCATCGCTTCAAAAGACTCTACATACCATTTTATAGAAGTTAAAAGTGGAGATACTTTTGAAGCAGTATACAATATCACACCAGCAAAACTATCCAAACTATATAGATCTATCCAATACTATTTAAAATTAAAAAATTTAGATGTTGCTTACTGCGTAGATGCTATAATAGTTTCAAATAACAATATTGAATATTTAGAAAATATTAGCTTATAGAGGTGCCCTTATGTATTTTGACAAAGAACTAGCAGCATTAAAAAAAGTAAATAGATTTAGACAAAGATATATCTTTGATGATAATTTAATTGATCTAGCATCAAATGACTATCTTGGACTTGCAGCTAATAAACAAATATTCAACAAAGCCATAAAGCAAGTAGAAAAACAAAAAAAATTTGGACCAAAAGCATCTATGATAGTAAATGGCTATACAAAGATTCATCAAAATTTTGAAAAGCTACTTTGTAAGGTAAATAATTTTGAAGCTGGTATTGTTGTAGGTAGTGGATTTTTAGCCAATATATCACTTATTGAATCAATGGTACGAAAAAATGATCTACTTTTAATAGATGAGCAATACCATGCTAGTGGTATATTAGCTTCTGCTTTAGTTCAAGGTGATGTACTAGTATTTAAACACAATGACATCGATCACCTACAATATCATCTTGAAAACTCATCAAGCAAATATAATAGAGTTATTATAGCAATTGAAGGTATATACTCTATGGAAGGTGATTTAGCACCTAAAGAGATTGTAACTTTAGCTAATCAATACAATGCACTTTTACTTGTGGATGAGGCACATAGTTCAGGGGTAATAGGTCCAAATCTACTTGGTTGGTTTGATCATTTTGATATACCAATAAAAGCAAACCATATAAAGATGGGAACACTTGGCAAGGCTTATGGATCTTATGGGGCATATATACTTGGATCATATGAAACAATATCATTTTTAGAAAATCGTGCTAAGCCTATTATATATAGTACAGCACCATCTATTATTGATACTGCTATAGGACATCAATCTTTAAAATATATAATCAAAAATAAAGATCGTTTAAAAAAGAAAATACTTAAACGACAAGCTTTAGTTAATAAGATATTAGGACAAGATATAGATGCACTAATAGTACCTATTGTTATAAATAACAATCAAAAAGTTCTACAAATTAGAGATAATTTAAAAGATAAAGGATTTAATGTAGGAGCTATACGACAGCCAACAGTTCAAAAAGCTATCATTAGACTTATTGCCAAAATAGATATACCAAAAAAGAAGCTAAAAAAAACTCTTAATCTTTTAAACTTACAGCAGTAGTATTTCTTTCTTTTTTTAGTATCATATCAATATATTTAATATTGTCTAAACAAGCATTATCTTTAGATTTGAAGCATATAGTTTGTCTATCTGTATTGCCACTTCTGTATTCATATATCCTAAATCCACTCTCCCACATACCAAGTCTTATAGGTGTAGCTATTGAGTATGTAGTTATAAGACAATTTTCTTTTGTACACTTATAAATATCTTCAAAATATTCTTTTGTCCAAAGTTCTTTATTTACGTCAGATGAAAATGGATCTTGATAAACTATATCTATATTATTTAATATTTTAATATATTTTCTGGCATCGCCTATAAAAATTTCTATCTTAAATCTATCATCTTCATAAAAATTATATTTTGACACCTCATCAATAATATTTTTAATATTATCAAACTCTTTTGGAAATTCAAAATTCTGAAGTGATTTTATTAAATCACCATCAAACTCTGGTGAGTAAAAGTTAACCTTTATATCAAGATTATTTTTAATTATATAATCTATTGTAGTAAAAGTATTGTACCCTATTCCAAAACATATATCTAAGATATTTATCTCTTTTAGATTATTATTTTTTGCATAATTAATAGCTGGAATCACATGCTTTGAAAGTGATTCATTTATAGCACCTGCTTTTACAGAATGAAAATGCTGATCATATTTTGATGAATATAAAGTATATGATCCATCATTTGTTAAGATCAATCCATACCCCACATATGTAATTTTTTTGCCATAATTAGATTATATTCTTCAAATATATTGATGCTATTTACAGCACCATAATCATACTTTTCAAGTAATTCATATACACTATTAAGTGTTTTTTCTTTTTTCTCCAAAATTATCATATAGCCAGAGTCTCTTAATGATTTTGAAATTAAGTTCATAAAGTTATTTTGATCATCATGATCTACTATACTACAAGATACTATAGCATAGTCAAAACCATGGTGCTTTGCTTCTTTTCGTAGATGATTTAATGGTGGATTATTTTCAATAGTCTTAACTTTACCACCAAAAGGCAATACAATAGATTCTAGCTTTTGTGTAATCTCATTTGACACTTCAATATAGTGCAAAATATTTACACTAGGAGTTAGATTAAAAAGTGATCCAAACTCCTCTAGCTCTTTACTCAAATTAGATCCCTAATTCTTTCATTCTCTCTTCACTTAGGTATAATTTATCATTATCCATCACGCCAATTTTAGTTAATAGCATATCTTTTGCTATCTTTTTAGCATTTTTTAATGAGTGCATTTTATATGTGCCACACTGATAAATATTTAGCTCAGGAATATCAGATTTTTTATTTACTTTTAATACATCTTTCATGGCTTTTTTCATGGCTTTTGCCACTTTTTTCTCACTTGGAGTTCCTAGAACTGACATATAAAATCCAGTTCTACAACCCATAGGAGAACAATCAATAATCTCAACTTTTTTAGAATTTAAATGATCTCTAATAAATCCAGCAAAAAGATGCTCTAGCGTATGAATACCTTTTGCATCCATCATTGCTTCATTTGGTTTGTAAAATCTTAAATCAAATACTGTAATAGTATCTCCACTTGGACTTGTCATTGTTTTTGCAACTCTAACTGCAGGTGCATTCATAATTGTATGATCAACTCTAAAACTATCTAATAATGGCATACTTGCCTCCTAATATTTTTTCTATTGTATCCTATTTAGCATATGGATTTAGTTTAATTAGAACTAAATCTGCAATCATATTTCCAAGTAGTGTTAAAAATGCTCCTATAATTAATATACCCATAATTACAGGATAATCACGACTTAATGCAGACTGGAAAAATAGTAATCCCATCCCATCAATAGAAAATATTGATTCAAGTATCACAGATCCACCAATAATTCCGGGAAGTGAAAGCCCAAGTAATGTGATCACTGGTGGATATAGATTTGGCATAATATAATATCTTAAAATTTGATACTCACTAAGCCCACGTGAGTGTGCCCAAAATATATAATCAGATTTTAATATCTCAATAGTAAGAGATCTAACATACAAAGTTAAGCTTCCAATACCACCAAAAACTATTATAGATATTGGAAGAATCAAATGCCAAGCCATATCAGTATAATACTCAAATCCTACAAGTCCAGACTTACTATGTACTCCAGAAAGTGGTAATACTTCAAAATATATTGAAAAAATAAACATTGCAATTAATGCTAAATAAAAAGATGGAAGTGAAAAACTAAGAAGTGAAACTTGTCCAACAATTCTATCTATTAATTTATCTTTATTTAAAGCTGCTTTAATACCAAGATAAAATGATATTACAAATATCAACATCATAGATATTATATTAATCGTAAGTGTAATTGGTAATCTAGCTAATATTTCATCTTTGACACTCATCCCACTTGCAAAACTAATACCAAAATCAAGCTGTACAATTGATGTAAGCCATGAAAAAAATTGTACATATAAAGGCTTATCTAAACCATATATTTGCCTTAGCTGGGCTAATGATTCTTCTGTAATATTTGGATTTAGTTCACCACTAGCAAAGAAACTATTTGGTGCTAGATTAATAGCTACAAAAGATATAATAGCTATTATAAAAAGCATTACTGCTAGATATATAAATTTATTTACTATTAGTCTCATTTGCCACTACTGCTATTGCAAATCCACCATCATGTGTAATACTCAATGAAGATGATTTAATTTTGAATTTTTTTCTAAGTTTTTTTCTATACTTTATTAATGGTTGTCCAGATTTTGATTTTGATATTTTTATATCCATAAAACTACACTGCTTTCCAATACCTGTACCTATTGCTTTACTTGCAGCCTCTTTTGCTGCCCAAAATCCTGCAGCACTTGATGGTGATTTTATAAGCGCTATCTCTTTTGGTGATAAAAATTTATTCAAAGCTTTGTCTCCAAATTTTTCAATCATCTTTTCAACTCTAGAAATTACTACAATATCAACACCAATCATCTTTGCTCGCTTAAATATCTTTCTAATATAATTTTTGCAGCCAAAGAATCAACTCTACCATCTCGTTTGTATTTAATCTGCCCTTTCATCGATTCTTCTGCTTCTATTGAACTCATATTTTCATTTTGATATACAATATCTCCATTAAAGTCTAATAGGGATACAAAATGCTTAACTCTTCTGCAAGTCTCCTCATTAGATTCTGGGTAACCAACTACTAAAATATCAATTTCCCACTCTTCTAAAAAACTATCTACATCTGACGCTGCTTGATTTCTGTTTTTTCGTAAAATTGCATCTTGAGGATTTACAATATTTGAAGCTAAACAAATAGCACACCCTATTCTTTTTAGCCCTACATCAATTGCAGCAAGTTTAGCCACTAATTATCTCACTTGCTATATCAAACTTATTTGCTGTCATCATATGGATCTTTGGATGTAACTTTTTAATATCTTCAAATAGTTGTTTACTTAGATCCATACCCACTTTATATTCTTCATCTTCTCCGGTTTTAGCTGCACAACTTAGTGCTTCAATCCACTCTTTTGGTACATGAATTCCAGGAACATGCGAGCTTAAAAATTGAGCCGTACGAAGCTTGGTAATTGGGAAAATTCCAAATATAAGCTGTGATGACGCTCTATTATCTTTAAAGTCAGATTTTGCTTCATTAAAGTGTCCTAGTAATGTTTTAGCATTTTCTATACCATATACTGGCTGTGTGATTAAACCTACAGCCCCATGCTGAACTTTTTTATGCATCTTTTTTTCTAAAGATTTAAAACTCTTAGCATATGAATTAACAACCGCAAATGGCGTAATAGGCTTTGGAGATATTTTAAAAGGTTTACCTGCGTAATCCATACCATTATTAAATGAATATATCATCTCTAAAAGCATCTGTGAGTTTGATTCAAATACACCTTTTGTATGTGGCTGATCAGACATCTTAGCAGGATCACCTGTAAGTGCTAGTACTGCTCGTACATCAAAATCATTAGCACCAAGAAGATCTGATTGTAATGCTATTTTATTTCTATCCCGCATGGACATCGTCGCTAATACTGGCTTTTTAAATATTGTCTGAAGTTTAAGTGAAGCTAAGATTGCATTGTATTTTAGTTTTGCCAAAGGATTATCCGTAGCACTAAAACCATCAACTTTTTGATCTAATCCATACTTTTGAATATTATTTATAATATTATCTATAGACGGCTCATGTGGGGGAGTTGTCTCCAATGTCAAATAGGAATCATTTTGTAATTTATCTAATAATATATCAAACATATATTTTAAACCTTTTTTAGTTATTATTACCGATTATATCGAAAAATGATTAAAGGATACAGATTGATGACTAAAAGGAATTGCTATGCAAAAATTAGCAGTATTTGATTTTGACTCTACACTTATGGATGGTGAGACTATTGACTTTTTAGCCAAACCATTAGGACTTGAAGAAAAAGTAGCCTCTATTACGAAAAAAGCGATGGCAGGTGAATTAGACTTTTTTGAATCTTTGATTGAAAGGGTCTCTTTATTAAAAGGTCTAGAATATACTCAAGCAGTTGAAATATGCAAAGAATTACCTTTGATGCCAGGTGCAGTTGAAACAGTATCTGAACTAAAAAAGCAAGGCTACAAGGTGATTTGCTTTTCTGGTGGATTTAGAATAGGAACATCTCCAGCAAAAGAAAAATTAGGACTAGATGCAGACTTTTCAAATATATTACATGAAAAAGATGGAATTCTTACAGGACTTGTAGGTGGGGATATGATGTTTGGATTTTCTAAAGGTGATATGATACAAAGAGTTCAAGCTATGCTTGGAGTTTCAAAAGAAAATACTTTAGTAGTAGGTGATGGAGCAAATGATGTATCGATGTTCCCATATGCAGCAAAAAGAGTTGCTTTTTGTGCAAATGAGATCTTGAAAAAAGAAGCCAATATCATTATTGATACAAAAGATTTAAGAAAAATTTTGGAGCATATATAATGAGTCTAAAACAAAATATAAACTATACAATCTGGTGTGATTTTATTGAAAGAGATTTTTTAGAAGGTCAATTTCAAGATATAATTGAAGACAATACAATTCATGGAGCTACATCAAACCCTGCAATTTTTGCACAGTCAATCTCTACAAGTGAAGCATATGTAAGTCAGATCAATATCCTAAAAGCAAATGATGCTAAAAAAATATATGAAGAGTTGGCTATCACTGATATCAAAAGAGCTGCCCAACTTTTAGAATCGCTAAATGACAAAGATAATGATGATGGTTTTATATCTCTGGAAGTAGATCCTACACTTTGCGATGATGCTAGTGCTACTATAGATGAAGGGATTAGACTTCATAAAACAATAGGCTATAGTAATCTAATGGTAAAAGTACCAGCTACCGAGGCTGGATATGAAGCTATGAGAGAACTTACTTCACAAGGGATACATGTAAATGCAACACTTGTATTTTCAAATGAACAAGCCAGAAAATGTGCAGCTGCTCTAAATGAAGGTATTAAAGAAAGTGAGAAAGAGACAAAAGCGGTAATATCTATCTTTGTAAGTAGGTTTGATAGACTATGTGATCCAAAACTACAAGAACTAGGACTTGAAGTAGGAAAACTAGGTATTATTAATGCTACAAAATGTTATCACGAAGTACAAAAATTTCAAAATAAAAATATCAGAACTCTTTTTGCATCAACTGGTGTAAAAGGTGATGATTTAAAACAAAGCTACTATATAGATGAACTAATATTTCCACATAGTGTAAACACTGCACCACTTGCTACTATTGAAGCTTGGCTAAAAGATGGTAAAAGTATGCAATCAAATATTTTAGATGAAAATCAGTGTGATACTTATTTTGATACTTTAAAAGAGCATAGAATTGATATACGGCAAGTATCAGATGAACTACTTAAAGATGGTTTAGGTGCATTTAAGGTATCATTTGAAAATTTATTAAAAGATATAAAAAATTAGGAGCAAAGATATGGTAGAAAAAGAGGGATCATTGCATACAGTTAGAGAAGATATAAAAGTACTTGATTGTACTATTAGAGATGGTGGACTAGTAAACAACTTTCACTTTACAGATGAATTTGTAAGAGGTGTATACGAAACTTGTGTAGCAGCAGGTGTTGATTACATGGAGATTGGTAAAAACAACTCACCAACACTTCAATCACCAGATGAATTTGGAGCATGGAATTTCTGTAAAGAGGAAGATATTAGAAGAATTGTTGGTGAGAATAATACTGATATGAAAATTGCAGTTATGTCTGATATTGGTAGAACTGTAGCTGAAGAACTACTTCCGGCAAGTGAATCTGTAGTAGATATGGTAAGAATTGCTACATATATTCACCAAATTCCTGCAGCAATTAAATTAATTAAAGATGCACATGCAAAAGGATATGAAACAACTGTAAATATTATGGCTATTTCAAAATCAAGTGGTGATGAGCTAGATGAAGTTCTTGAACTTTTAGCAGCTACACCTGTAGATGTAATTTACATCGCAGATAGCTTTGGATCATTTTATCCAGAGCAGATTAAAAAACTTGCAGCAAAATATGTACAAGTAGCACGTGGTGCAAAAAAACCAAAACTAGTTGGTATCCATGCACACAACAATATTCAATTGGCATTTGCAAATACAATTGAAGCTATGATGTATGGTACAAGCTTTTTAGATGTAACTATCTCTGGATTAGGAAGAGGTGCAGGAAACTGTGCCATGGAATTAATGCTTGGATTCCTTAAAAATCCAAAATATAATCAAATGCCAGTGTTAGAGTTTATTGAAAACCATATCGTTGACTTAGAAAAAGAATTAGATTGGGGATACTCTATACCATATATGATTACAGGTCAATTAAATGAGCACCCAAGAACTGCTATGAAAGCAAGAGATGAAGGTGATACTAAGTATGTGGAATTTTACAAAGCACATATAGATCAACATCAATAATTAATATTTGACATTTTAAAATAATTATTATATAATTGTTCTGAAAGTATAAAATAATCTCAATCTCTAAAAATTAGTTACTTTTAGATATTTGAAGCTTAAAAAGGTAGGGTTAATTTAACCTTACCTTTTTTTATGATGGGTGGTATCTGAAAATGAGTAAAGGGGAATTAACTACTCCCCTGCTTCTAAAAAATAATTATATCTAACTATTTTCCTTTCCAGCTTTCATAAACTCAAATATTATTGGATTTGGAGTTTCTAAACTAGATGTAAACTCTGGATGAAACTGCACTCCTGTAAACCACTTATGTCCAGGGATCTCCACAACCTCAATAAGGCCATTTGATTCCCCTGTAATCATCATACCAGCATCTTCAAGTCTTTGCTTATAAGCTGGATTTGCTTCATATCTATGTCTATGTCTTTCACTTCCAGACTTACCGTAAGCAGCTTCAAGATTTGAACCCTCTTTTGTATCAAATGGATAAGATCCAAGTCTCATAGTGCCACCCATTGCAGATTTTACAGTCCTTACTTGCTGTACACCTGCTGTGTCTAAGAATTGTTCTATTAGATAAATAGCGGGTTCTTGTGTCTCTTTATCAAACTCTACTGATGTTGCATCTTTAATACCTACTACATTTCTAAGATATTCTATTAAAGCTAATTGCATACCAAGACAGATACCTAAATATGGTATATGATTTTCTCTTGCAAACTTAATAGCTTCTATCTTACCTTCTGTACCTCTTGTACCAAATCCACCAGCAACCAATACACAATCACTGTTTCCAATAATCTCTTTAGCACCTTTAGATTCAATCTGTTCTGAATCACACCAGTTGATATTAACTTTTGTATTTAAAGCTGCTCCACAATGCACAAGTGATTCTATTAATGATTTATATGCTTCTTTAAGCTCAAGATATTTACCAACAAATGCTACATTCATCTCATCTTTTGGTGCTACGATATTATTTACTAATGTATTCCAGTTGTCCATATCTGGCTTAATCTCACCTAGATCAAAATGCTTTGCTATGGGTCCTAAGATACCTTCATTTATAAATCCATTTGGTACAGCGTATATAGATTTTGCATCACTAGCTTCAATAACAGCATCATCATCTACATCACATGAATATGCTAGCTTCTTCTTTAATGAATCTGGTAAAGGATGTTCGCTTCTACACACAAGCATATGTGGCATAATACCAATTCTTCTTAACTCTTGTACTGAATGTTGAGTTGGTTTTGTCTTTAGTTCACCTGCAGCTTTAATATATGGTACAAGTGTCACATGGATATTCATCACTTGATCTTTTGGATTTTCATGTCGCACTTCTCGAACAGCTTCCATAAAAGGAAGTCCTTCTATATCTCCAACAGTTCCACCAAGTTCAACTATTAAAAACTCATGACCTTTTCCAGCTTTATAGATACGATCTTTGATCTCATCTACAATATGTGGTATCACTTGAATAGTTTTCCCAAGGTATCCACCAGCTCTCTCTCGTGCAATTACAGATGAATATACCTGACCTGTAGTCATATTATTCATCTTCTCTAAGCTTTTACCAAGAAATCTTTCATAATGCCCAAGGTCAAGATCTGTCTCACCACCATCAGCAGTCACATAAACCTCACCATGTTCTAGTGGACTCATAGTACCTGGATCTACATTTAGGTATGGATCTATTTTAAGCATACTCACATCGTATCCACTATGCTTAAGAAGTGTAGATACACTAGCACTAGTGATACCCTTACCTAAACTACTTAAAACTCCACCTGTTACAAATATATACTTTGTCAAATCCATATCCTTCTATTTTATATGGAATGTATTATATCCTATATTAGATGAAATTATGCTTCATATAATAAGGTATAAATAACACTAAATTGTCACAAATAATAATAAATCATAAGAAATACTTAAGAAAAATGATTAAATTAAGTTATATTTAAGATAAGTGTGTGTAAAATTTGCCTAACGGTGTAATAGGGTGTACCATATTGGTATATATAAATTGTTCGCACAAGCCTATTATATAGACGTTAAATTTCGAAATTGGTCTAACAAGACAAAACAAAAGGAAAAATATGACAAAAATTATTAAATTATCAGTTGCTGCTGCTTTAGCTGCTACTGCTATGAACGCTGCTGTTGTTGACAA
>CAZWLA010000010.1:0-38160 GCA_964633845.1 uncultured Arcobacteraceae bacterium
ACATCATTCTTACATAGTCTTTTGCATGTCCCCAATCTCTTTTTGCATCAAGATTACCAAGGTAGAGTTTATCTTGAAGTCCAAGAGCTATTTTAGATGCTGCTCGTGTGATCTTTCTAGTTACAAATGTTTCACCTCTTACCGGAGATTCGTGATTAAAAAGTATTCCATTACAAGCAAACATACCATAAGCTTCTCTATAGTTTACAGTTATCCAGTATGCATACATTTTAGCTACGGCATAAGGAGATCTTGGATAAAAAGGAGTTTTTTCAGATTGAGGTGTTTCTTGTACTTTTCCATAAAGTTCAGAAGTTGATGCCTGATAAATTTTAGTTTTTTCTGTCAATCCTAATAGTTTTACAGCTTCTAGTATTCTAAGTGTTCCTGTACCATCTGCATTTGCTACATATTCTGGTGTTTCAAATGATACCTGAACATGACTCATAGCAGCTAAGTTATATATCTCATCTGGTTGTGTTTCTTGGATAATACGAGTAAGATTCATACTATCTGTCATATCTCCAAAATGAAGATGAAGATTTACATCTTTTTCATGAATATCTTGATAAAGATGATCTATTCTATCTGTATTAAAAAGACTACTTCTTCTTTTAATACCATGTACTATGTATCCTTTTTTAAGTAAGAATTCTGCTAAATACGATCCGTCTTGTCCTGTGATACCTGTGATCAAAGCGACACGCTTCACTTCGTGAGTTGTGAGTTGTGAGTTGTGAGTTGTATTATTTTCCAAATTGTTTTCCTTTTAAATATTTTATTAATCCTAAAATCATTTTCTTGATATTTATCATCATTTCCTCTACTGTTGAAATATCATTTATATAGCCTAATCTTTGAGCAATTATCAGTTGAGTTTCAACTTCGCTTACAGAACCCAGTGATATATACAAGAACTGTATAAACTCCTTATCTGATTGTCTTGCTGCTCCTTCTGCAATGTTACTGGGTATCGAAACACTTGCTCTTCTAATCTGAGAAGTCAGTCCATAAAGTTCATCTTTTGGGAATGAAGCAGACAATTTGTAAACTATCTCTACAAATTCTATAGACAACTTCCATACATCTAAATCTTTATGATTCTTCATATATTTTTACCACTTACCACTTTCGACTCACTACTTACTGCTTTCAAAACTTGTTTGACTAAATTATCTGAATCTTCTTGACTATCTGTTTCTACATAACATCTAAGCTCTGGTGCATTACCTGATGGTCGTAGGTGTATAATAGTGTTTTCGTGAGTGGTGATTCGTAAGCCGTCAGTTGTATTTATATCTAATATTTCTATATCTTTTAAGCCAAAACTTTCTAATAGTGCTTGTGGATTTGATAAACCTTCTTCAATAAGCTTAAGACTATTAATTCTAGAAAACTCTTGTATTCTATCACTTGAAGTAAATCTTTGTGGTAGATTATCTACTAGCTTTGATTTATCTTGTACGATATGACTAGCTAGTACTATAAAAGGCAATAGTGCATCTCTAGTAGGAAGTGCTTTTAAAGCAACTCCATCTTTTTCTAAGGTTGAACCTAAAAGAAATCCACCATTTGCTTCAAATCCTGCAAATGATTTATAAGATGTTAAATCATTAAATGCTTCTATAACATAAGGTGAACCTATTTTAGTTCGGATAACTTCTTTAAAGGAATTACTTTTTTCAATTGCTGTATTACAACTAACTGGAACTGCTAAAGCTTCAATCCCTAGAAGTTGTGCTGTTAAGAGTCCTACTATATCCCCTCTTAACCACTCTCCATTTTCATCTGCTATAAGTGGTCGATCTCCATCTCCATCTGTAGAAAATATCATATCAAATCTATACTCACTAGACCAAACCTTTCCTCTATTTTTATCTTCCTCAGATACTGCTTCAGTATCAATAGGTACAAATTCATCTGATCTTCCTAAAGTTGTTACACTAGCTCCAAGAGAAGTGAACAACTCAGCATATAAATCTCTTCCTGCACTTGAGTGTTCATAGATGCCTATTTTTAGACCATTTAAGCAATTAGCACCAAAGTAGTTTTTGTATCTAAGAAGATAGTTTATAGAAGCCTCTTGTTTAGCTTCTGGTAAATGAGCATTACTACTAATCATTGGGTTTGAATTATTTAGGATTTCAGACTCATCATCTTTTGATATTTCTCCATCTGGAGTATAAAACTTTATACCATTTCTATCAAATGGGATGTGACTACCTGTAATCATAATAGATGGAATATTATCACTCACAGATTGAAGTGCTAAAGCTGGCGTTGGTAATACTCCATAAAATTCTACTTCATACCCACAAGAAGCAATAGCAGCACAAATAGAAGCTGCCATATCTGGACTACTTGGACGGTTATCCATAGCAACTGCAACTTTATTGAATGTGAAGCTTTTTTTCATAGTATCTAAAAAAGAAAGGGTAAAAGCTGTACAAGTTTGCGGTGTGAAGTCTGTTACTAATCCTCTAGCTCCACTAGTTCCAAAATTTATACCGCTTTGAGAGATTACTTCTTTGATAGTTTTCATTTATTAATCTCTTTTAAAATCATCATCAAGTCTCACTATATCATCTTCACCAGTATATTCACCAACTTGAGCTTCTATAAGTACTACGGGTATAGTTCCTTCATTAGCCAGTCTATGAACTTCACCCATTTTGATGTAGGTTGACTCATTTGGTCTTACTAAAAAAGTATTGTTTTCTACTGTTACTGTTGCAGTTCCAGATACTACTATCCAGTGTTCATTTCTATGGAAGTGTTTTTGCAAAGATAATCTTTTCCCTGGTTTTACTTCTATTCTTTTTATTTTATAGCCAGGGGAATCTTCAAGTACTGTATATGTTCCCCATGGTCTATGACCAGTTAAGTGGATATTGTGAAGTTCAGATTTTTGTTCTTTTAATTTTGCTACTACATTTTTAACTTTTTGACTTGAACCTTTTTTAGAGATCAAAAGTGCATCACCTGTATCAACTATGATGCAATCTTCTATATCAACTGTAGCTATTTTTCTCTCACTTCCATAGACTAAATTATTTTTACTATCTATTGAGATATGATTTGGATTTAAAGTATTATTATTTTCATCTTTTGGAAGTTCATCAAATAGAGCATCAAAGCTTCCTACATCACTCCAAGATATATCTGAAGGTACTACTTTTACTTTAGAAGACCTTTCCATCACAGCATAATCAATACTATCTTCAGGAATACTTATCATATCATTATGTTTGATTCTTATAAGGCTATTCTCCTCTTGAGTGTTATTATATGCATCTAATGATGCATTATAGATTTCTGGTGAATGTTTTTGTAGTTCCTCTAAAAACACTCCAGCTTTAAACATAAACATTCCACTATTCCAGTAATAGTTTCCTGCTTCTAGATACTTTTGTGCTGTATCTTGATCTGGTTTTTCATGAAATGCTTTTACATCTAAACCATCACTTTCTATATATCCAAATCCCGTTTCAGCAAAAGTCGGAGTAATACCAAATGTCACTAGGCTATCTTCATTCGCTAATGTTTCAGCCTTTATAAGTACTTTTTTATATTCTTCCTCATTTTTTATAAGATGGTCTGAGGGTGTTACCAATACCATCTCATCTGAACCTAGTGATAAACAAGCTAAGGCAATTGCTGGTGCAGTATTTCTACCAACTGGCTCAAGAAGATACTTATTATTTGCTTTATCTAATTCTTCAAGCTGATCAAGTGCTAGAAAATACTGCTCTATATTTGATACTATAAACTGGCCATCACATACTTGACTATTTCTTTCAACTGTTAATTGAAATAAGGACCTATCTCCAAATAGTTTATAAAACTGTTTTGGCATAAGTGTCCGACTTATTGGCCATAGTCTTGTACCTGACCCACCACATAAAATAATATTAATCATTTAATTATTCCTTCTAATTTTATAAAATTCTCTATACCATTTCAAAAATCTTTCAATCCCAACTTCAAGCGATGTATCTGGCTTATATCCAAAGTCATTGATAAGGTCAAATAATTTTTTAGCTAGGTGGTATCCTATGAAACCTGCTGTTCCTGTTACTAGTATTTTGAGCTTCACAATTTGCTCACTTTGTTCGTGCATCATTGGTTTAATTTCTCCATCATCTCAAAAGAGTTTATATCCATCTTAGAAACTGCAAACCACTTTTTGCCCAAGTCTTTTAAGCTAGCTCCAAAGTGATATACTTCTTTTTCATCAATTATTAGAAATCTATCGTGTGACAAATCAAACTTTTTTATCTCTATTTCTGGATACTGTTCATTATGCTTCTTTAGGTCTAATTGTAACTGTTTTGAGATTGTTTTTGTATATATTTTCATACTTATATTTGTATCTCTTTTTGTAAATAATATTAATGTACTTTCATCTATATAGTTGTCTATAAGCTTAATAGACTTTTTGGCAGATTTAATAATATCACTTACAAAAATATAGGCATCAAATATCTGTCCATCATAAAAGATATGTTGTTTTTGTGGTGTTGATTTTTGTTCTATAGTATTAAAGATTTTATTGAAATTTTCATCATGAGAAAACAACCTTTGTTCTATTCTTTCAAATCTATCAAACATTAGACTATTTGAAGATATTAGCCTTCTCGTACTTACGAAAGATTCTATAATTTTTATACTTACCTCTATAGCTATATCACTCTTTAATACCGCACTTAGCATTGATATACCTTGTTCTGTAAAAGCATAAGGTAATGATGTCGAATGTTTAAGACTAGCGAACCGGTCGCAATTTGCGACCAGTTCATTTTTTTCTATATCTGTAAGTTGAAATCTAAAGCTTTGAGGAAATCTTTGTATATTTCTTTTCACTTGTTCATTTAGTCTTTTTGGTTCAACTTGATACAAGTGAGCCAAATCTCTATCTATCATAACTTGAGTGTTTCTAATAGTGTAAATTTTACTTTCTATAGTTTGATTATCTACTATAAGTTCATTCATACTAATTCTCTCTAAAAATATCTCTAGTAAATACTTTTTCTTCTACATCTAAAATATCATCGTGTAACCTATTAGCTATGATAACATCTGATTGAGATTTGAAAGTATCTAGATCATTTACTACTTTACTATGAAAGAATTCATCCTCTTCATATGTTGGTTCGTATATGATTACAGGTATACCTTTGGCTTTGATACGCTTCATAATACCTTGAATAGCTGATGCCCTAAAGTTATCTGATCCTGTCTTCATAGTAAGTCTATATACACCTACACATGATGGATTAGTAGAGATGATACTATCTGCTATAAAATCTTTTCTAGTGCTGTTTGCATTTACAATAGCTTCTATCATATTTGAAGGTACATCTTTGTAGTTTGCTAGTAATTGTTTAGTATCTTTTGGTAAGCAGTATCCACCATACCCAAATGATGGGTTGTTATAATGTGATCCTATTCTTGGATCAAGTCCTACACCTTCTATGATCTGTTTTGTATCCAGTCCATGTGACTGGGCATAAGAATCTAATTCATTAAAATATGCAACCCTCATTGCTAGGTATGTATTTGAAAATAGTTTTACAGCTTCTGCTTCTGTACTATCTGTAAATAGTATCTCTATATCTTCTTTAATAGCCCCTTGTGCTAAAAGTGAAGCAAATATTTCAGCTCGCTGAGATTGTTCACCTACAATGATTCTACTTGGATATAAGTTATCATACAAGGCTTTCCCCTCTCTAAGAAACTCTGGAGAGAAGATAATATTTGATGTGTTGAACTGTTCAGATATTTGCTGTGTGTAACCTACTGGAATAGTTGATTTAATTACCATAGTAGTATTTGGGTTTACCTCTAATACATCTTGTACTACATATTCAATTGATTTGGTATTAAAGTAGTTTGTATCTGGATCATAGTCTGTAGGAGTAGCAATAATTACAAAATCAGCATCTTTATATGCTTCTTGTTTATCTAGTGTAGCTCTAAAGTTTAAATCTTCTTTTTGTAGATACTCTTCTATCTCCACATCTACAATAGGAGATTTTCTTTGATTTAAAAGTTCTACTTTTTCAGGGATGATGTCTAGAGCTACCACTTCATTATTTTGAGCTAGCAGGATACCATTTGAAAGACCTACATAGCCTGTACCTGCTATTGCTATTTTATACATCTGTTTCCTTATATCCATCAGGATTATTTGACTGCCATCTCCAACTATCAGTACACATATCTTCCATATTTCTTTTCGCTTCCCAGTTTAATACTTCTTTGGCATACGATGGATCTGCATAGCATATAGCTATGTCACCAAGTCTTCTATCTACAAGCTTATAAGGTACTTTTTGATTACTAGCCTTTTCAAATGCTTTTACTACATCAAGTACTGAGTAACCTGTACCTGTTCCTAGATTTACTATCAGTGGTTTTATATTTTGATGATTGTTTAAATAGTCAATAGCTTTTATATGCCCATATGCAAGATCAACTACATGAATGTAGTCTCTTACACCTGTACCGTCGTGAGTATCATAGTCACTACCAAATACACTTAAATACTCTCTTTTACCTACTGCTACTTGAGAGATAAATGGCATAAGATTATTTGGTATACCATTTGGGTCTTCTCCAATAGTACCAGATTCGTGAGCACCTACAGGATTAAAGTATCTAAGTATTGCTATTTTAAATTCTGGATCACTAATATGAAGATCTTCTAGAATTCTTTCTATCATATACTTTGAAGTACCGTATGGGTTTGTCGTGCTGCCTGTAGGAAAGTTTTCTTTGATTGGTGTAGTATGAGGGTCTCCATACACAGTTGCTGAACTAGAGAATACTATTTTTTTACAATTATATTTCTTCATCACATCAAGGAGTATCAAAGTACCATTTACATTGTTATCATAATACTCTATTGGGTTTGATACAGATTCACCTACGGCTTTTAGTCCTGCAAAGTGTATTACTGAGTCTATGTTGTGATCTGTAAATACTTTTTGCAAACTTTCTTTGTCTCTTATGTCACCTTGTACAAATGTAATAGGTTTGTTGATAATTTTCTCAACTGCTTTAATAGATTCTTTTGAGGAGTTAGATAGGTTGTCATATACTATAAAATCATAGTTGGCATTGGCTAGTTCTACTAAAGTGTGTGAGCCTATATATCCAGCTCCACCGGTGATTAGTATGCTACTCATCTAATTACCCCCCCCATATATCCATATCGTTCTTTATAATCTTTAAGCTCTTTTTGAAGATCGTTATACTCTTTTTTCTTTCTATCTATAAACTTTTCAGTCAATTCAATCTTCTCCTCGATACCTTTTTGAGTAAGGAGATATTTGTATTGTTTTTTGTTTTCATTATTTATAAATCGTTCAGCTTTTATAAGCCCTTTTTCAATAAGTGCTTTTAATACATAATTTACCTTGCCTACACTATATCCTATATCATTAGCAATATTTTGTTGAGTAGTTTTAGTACCCTTGGCAGCTTTTAAAATAGCCAAAGTTGTTTCTTGGTTTGACAATTTTATCCTTTTTTATGTAGTTATATTCAAGTATTGAATTTTACTATGTTCATCATTTGAATCTACTGAATGTATTTAGAGTATGGTATCTAAAGGATGTGTCAAAGGGGTGACATATTTTGATTGTTTTGAATTTTATTTCAATATTTTTGATTGTTTTACAAAATTAAATTTTTCAAAACAATAAGTATAGATATCATTATATATTTTTAATAAATCATCTACTCTATTAAAAATCAAATTAAGACTATCAACGACTTCTTCTTGATTAAAAGAATATTCATGCGCTATCTCATTTCTATCTTTTCTTAAACTCATCCATTCATCTTTATAAATAAGTTCTAACTCTTCTAGTCTATTTAACCTATCTATAAAAGTCATTGATTTTACTTTTTCGCCATTTAACTCTAATATAGATGGAAATATCTTATCTCCAACAGTATCTTGAAGCTTGGAAAATCTAAAAATCATTTGATCAATTATACTTATATAAAGTTCATCTAGGTTGCTATATTGCTCTACATCTAAAGGCATATGATCTATTAATTTACCTTTAGCACCTAAAAGTCTTTTTTTATGCTGATTACATTCGTGCAGTTTTTCTATAAATGTTTGTTTTATGTCTTTCATAATATTATCCCATATTTTAAAGCTTCTTGTTCTATTAGTCTGTTTTTATCTTTTGCCATAATAACATCTATTTTTTGTTCACCTATATAATTATCTAATTTTATTAAAAAGTTTATTTTTCGCTTTCTCTCATCATCAAATTTTATATTTGGAACTAAATATAAGTCTATATCTCCACCTCTTTTAGTATCATCCACTCTACTTCCAAATAAAAATATATCACCTTCTTCAAAAGTTTCTAAAAAAGCTCTTTTGATCATCTTATGCTCAAAATCATTTAATCTCATCATTACCACTCATACATCATTTTATTATATTTTTATATAAAACTATTATATCTTATAATGATTTGAATTCTTCTTGAATATTTAGAAAAGCTATCTACTGCTATTTTAAGCAATAACTCCAATGATATTACAACTCTTTTTCTAAATAATACCCCGTATGACTACCACTATCTTTATATGTACTAGCAAGATACTCAGGTGTACCTTGGGCTACTATTTGTCCACCTTTGTTTCCACCCTCTGGTCCCATATCTACAATCCAATCAGCATTTCTAATTATATCTAAATTATGCTCAACTACCAGTACACTATTACCAAGATCTACTAAATGGTGTAATACTTTTGTAAGTCTATCTATATCAGCAAAATGAAGTCCTGTTGTTGGTTCATCTAGTATGTACAATGTATTTCCAGTATCTTTTTTACTAAGCTCTTTACTAAGCTTAATTCTTTGTGCTTCTCCACCACTTAATGTGATTGCATTTTGTCCAAGTGTGATATATCCAAGCCCTACATCACTTAGTGTTTTTAGCTTTGCATATATTTTAGGTACTTTAGCAAAAAATTCTACTGCATCATCTACAGACATATTCAGTACATCTGATATAGTTTTTCCTCTATAGTGTATCTCTAATGTTTGAGGATTATATCTAGCGCCTTGACAATCTTCACATTTGACCATAATATCTGGTAAAAAGTGCATCTCTATTTTGATCTCACCCTCACCTTGACATTTTTCACATCTACCACCTTTGACATTGAAACTATATCTTCCAATAGTATATCCTCTTAATTTACTCTCTTTTGTTTCAGCAAATATTTTTCTAATCTCATCCATAAGACCTGTATATGTTGCCGGATTTGATCTTGGAGTTCTTCCTATTGGGGATTGGTCAAGATAAATTACTTTATCAAGCTTTTCTAATCCATCAATCGATACACCATCTACTTTATTTACTTTTCTAGCTCTATTTAAAAGCTCTTTTGCTACAGGAAGCAATGTCTGAAGTATCAAAGATGACTTTCCACTACCACTTACACCTGTAATAGCACATAGGTTATGAAGTGGTATTTTTACATCAAGGTTTTTGATATTATTTAGATTTACATTTTTAATATCTATCCAATCATCTTGATCTCTTCTGTGATAATATTTAATATCTTTTCTACCACTAAGATAATCTGCTGTAAGTGTTTTTGATTTTAAAAGCTGTTTCATCGTACCATCAAACACAATCTCTCCACCAAACTCTCCAGCTTTTGGACCTATATCTACAATAAAATCTGCTACTTCCATTGTCTCTTTATCATGCTCTACAACAACTACTGTATTTCCTTTGTCTCTTAAGGCTTGTAGTGTCTTAATAAGCTTAGCGGTATCTCTTTCGTGAAGACCTATAGATGGCTCATCAAGTACATATAGTACACCTGTAAGTCCTGATCCTATTTGAGAAGCTATTCTAATTCTTTGAGCCTCACCACCACTAATAGTCCTAGCATCTCGACCAAGTGTAATGTAACCCAGTCCTACATCATATAAGAAATATACTCTATCTCTAATCTCTTTAAGTATTGGGGCAGCTATTAAGACCTCTTTGTTGTTAAAATATTTAAAGTTTGTCTCATCCTGGAAAAACTTATGTGTATCTTCTATTGGCATATCCAAAATTGAGGCTATGTTATGATTTGCAACTTGTACTGCTAGTGATGATGATTTTAGTCTATGACCATCACACTCGTCACATACTTTCTCTGTCATATACTCAGCCATATCTTTTTCATCTTTGACCATTGAGTAAGCTATCTTAACTACACCCTCCCATTTTCTTGTTAAGCGGTGTCTTTTCCATGTAAACTTAGCTTCCTCTACTCCACCATGAAGAATAGATCCTCTTTGATGAGATTCTAGCTCTTTAAAAGGTATTGTTGTGTCAATATTTGCAGCCTCACAATATGCTTTTAGCATTTTAAAATAATAGCCTTTGTTAAAACCATAAATAACTTTTATAGCACCCTCATCTATAGGAAGTTCTTCATTGACAACCTTTTTCATATCTAAAGAATATCTAATCCCTAATCCATCACAATGTGGACATGCACCTTTAGGTGAATTAAAAGAGAAGCTTAATGGTTCAAGTGGTTCAAATGATATTTTACAATCAAAACAAGCCATATGTTCACTATAGTGAATATGTTGCTCAACACCTACCTCTTCATGATTTATTACATCTACCTCAAGCTCACCAAAAGATTCTTTTAAACCTTTTTCTACACTTTGAGCTATCCTTTGAGTATTTTCATCTTTTACAACAACCCTATCAACTACCACTTTAATAGTATGCATTTTAGTTTTAGATAATTCTATCTCCTCATCAAGTCTTGTCATCACTCCATCAACTTGTGCCCTTACATACCCTTTAGATCGTAAGTTTTCAAAAAGATCAGCAAAAGTACCTTTTTTACGATTGATTAATGGTGCTAATATAATTAACTTTGAACCTTCTGGTAATTTTAAAACCTGATCAATTACATCTGAACTGCTCATCTGTGAGATTGGCTTAGAACATTTATGACAATGTTGATTTCCTATTCTAGAATATAACAACCTAAGATAATCATATATCTCAGTAATAGTACCTACTGTTGATCTTGGATTTTTTGATGTTGTCTTTTGATCAATAGCAATTGCAGGTGTAAGTCCCTCAATCCTTTGAACATCAGGCTTGCCAACTTTATCTAAAAACTGCCTAGCATAAGCACTCAAAGACTCAATATACCTTCGCTGTCCCTCTGCATAAAGTGTATCAAATGCTAAAGTTGATTTACCACTTCCTGAAAGCCCAGTAAATACAATAAGTTTATTTTTTGGTATCTCTAGATCAATATTTTTTAAGTTATTTTCATTTGCACCAATTATTTTAATAGTATCAGTCATGTTTGCAATATGCCTTTTTAAATTTGAATAAGATTCAAGTCTATCTAATTTTTTTAAAAATATAGATAAACCCCATAACTACAACATCTTTTAGCTATTTAAAAGCTAAAATTATATATTATTTCACAATTTTAAAATATAAGGATATAATTATGAATAAAGCACAATTTATTGAAGCAGTATCAGCAAAAGCTGACCTATCTAAAAAAGATACAAAAATTGCAGTAGAAGCAGTATTAGAAACAATCACAGAGACACTATCAAATGGTGATTCAGTAGCATTAATTGGATTTGGAACATTCTCTACTTCACAAAGAGCTGCAAGAACTGCAACTGTACCATCAACTGGAGCTAAAGTTGAAGTACCTGCCACTACTGTTGCTAAATTCAAAGCTGGTAAATCTTTAAAAGAAGCAGTAGCTAAATAATTTTTTCATAAAGAAACATTTAAAGCCTAGCTATAATTAGCTAGGCTTTTTTAGGTAGTATAAAACTAACTGTGTAAATCATCCTAATATTTTAGTTGGTGAATTTAGCTATTATTCTGGATATCATCACGGATATAGTTTTGAATCATGTGTGAGATACTTAGATAAAAAAAGAAAAGATGTAGATAAGCTAATAATAGGTAAACATTGCTCAATTGGTTCTGGTGCAGTTTTTATGATGGGTGGCAATCAAGGTCATCATACAGATTGGATTAGTACATTTCCATTTTATTATCAAGCAAATATATTTAAAGATGCAAAAAATCCATATAAAAAAGTGGGAAATACTACTATAGGTCATGATGTTTGGATAGGATCTGAAGCTATGATTAAGTCTGGAGTTACAATAGGCTCTGGTGCAGTTGTAGCTGCACGAGCAGTAGCAAGTAGTGATGTACCACCTTATGCCATAGTCGCAGGCAACCCTGCTGTAGTTATTAAATATAGATTTGATAATGAAAAAATATCTAAACTTTTAAAGCTTAAATGGTGGGACTTATCTGAAGAAGATGTCAAAAAATTAGTACCAAAGCTCTGTACAGAAGAGATAGTTTAATTTTATCCAAATATCTCTAGTGCTTTATCTAAGTCCTCTTGAGTATCTATACCAAAGCTTTGTGATTGAACTTTTACCATAGCAACTTTTGCTCCACTACTAATCGCTCTTAATTGTTCTAATTTTTCAATATTTTCTAAGTCTTTTGTATTGAGATTACAAAACTGTTCTAGGCTTTTTGCCGCAAATCCATAGATTCCTAGATGACCTTTGTACTCTACACCATGATGATGGTCTCTATTGTATGGAATTTTGTTTCTTGAGAAGTATATAGCATTTTCATCACAGTCTGTGATCACTTTTACATGATTTGGATCATCCGCCATCTCACTATCTATTAATTTATAACAGCTAGATAACATTACATTATTTTTTCCAACATTTGCTTTAGTGATATCTATGATTGATTTGATAACTTCAGGCTCTATAAATGGTTCATCAGCTTGAACATTTATAACTATATCATCATCTGCCAAACCTAGTTTTTTGGCTGCTTCATTTATTCTATCTGTACCACTTTGATGATCCCTTGATGTCATCACAGCATCTATACCATGACTGACTGCAAGTTCTATAACCTCTTGTGAATCAGTTGCTATTGTAACTTTATCTAGTTCTTGTACTCTTTTAGCAGTTCTTATTACCATAGGAAGCCCTAAGATATCTACTAATATTTTGTTTTCAAATCTACTTGAGTTAAGTCTTGCTGGTATGATTATCATGAGATGATTTCCTCTTAAAATTGATTAGGTTTTTAGTAGATTTATTATACTATAAAATTATGAATAACAACAAAAAAACAATTACAATTATAGATACTTTTGGATTTTTATTTAGAAGTTATTATGCACTTCCACCTTTAAGAGCTAGAAATGGATTTCCAACTGGATTACTTACAGGATTTATGAATTTTATCGCAAATCTTGGTAAAGATTTTCAGACAGATTATATTATATTTGCACTAGATAGCCCTGGGGATACTTTTAGAAAAGATATATACAATGAATATAAATCACACAGACCAGATGTGCCCGATGATCTAAAAAAGCAATTACCAATTGCTATACAATGGATAGAACAAATGGGCTTCGCCACAGCTAGTACTGCTGGCTATGAAGCTGATGATGTAATCGCATCACTTGTAGCAGATGCTAAACACCTTGATATGCATGTAAGGATTGTAAGTCATGATAAAGATTTATATCAATTAATAGATGATAAACATGATATTTTTATGTTTGATCCTATTAAAAAAAATGAAGTAAGATCAGCATATTGTTTTGATAAGTATGGAGTTAGACCAGATCAATTTACAGACTATCAATCACTTCTTGGTGATAGTGCAGATAATGTACCAGGGGTAAAAGGAGTTGGAGCTAAAACTGCGCAAGCACTAATAGAACAGTTTGATTCACTTGATAAAATATATGACAATATTGAAAATATAGAGAAAAAAAGATGGAGAACACTACTTGAAGATAGTAAAGAGTTAGCTTTTATAAGTCGAGATTTAGTGACACTACATGATGATGCTTATGATCTTATCATAGATGATGAGATTAAACTTCCAGTAGAAAATCCAATATTAAAAATAGAAGATATATTACTTGAGTTTAACATGGATAGAATAGTTCAAAGAGTTCACTCAAATGGTCTAAACTATAAGACTTCTATGCCACAAGTTAAAGAAAAACTAAACTTTGAATCTGTACTGCTTAATGATGAAAAAGAGATGATGAAAGTTATCAATAGTATACCAAAAGATTCTATTGTGGCATTTGATACAGAGACAACCGATGTAGATGTGAAAAATGCAAACATAGTTGGCTTTTCGTTTTCTATAGATGATTCAAAAGGGTATTATGTACCTATTGATCACTATTATTTAGGTGTACCAGATCAAATTTCAAAAGAGAAAGCAAAAGAGGCTATTTTAAAATTAAATAGTCATAAATTAGTACTTCAAAACTATAAATATGATTATGAAATTATCAAAAGAAATTTTGGAATTAATCTTAAACTTTATGCTGATACTATGGTTTTGGCATGGCTTGTTGATAGTGGTTCAGCTGTAGGTCTTGATAAGTTAAGTGTTAAATATTTTGATCATGAGATGATTGCATTTAAAGATGTAGTAAAAAAAGGTCAAGATTTTTCTTGTATAGATGTAGATAAAGCTTGTGAGTATGCTGCTGAAGATTCTTTAATCACTTATAAATTATATTTTAAATTGATTAAAAAACTAAAAGATGAGCAAAATGATGAGATTTTAGATGAAGCATTTGATATTGAATTTCCATTTATTGATGTGATTTTAGAGATGCAAAGAAATGGTATTACTATTGATGTACCATTTTTTGAAAATTTAAAAATAAAAAATAAAGACAGATTAATTCAACTTGAAAGTTCAATATATGAAGTAAGTGGTAGTCAATTTAATATAAAATCACCAAAGCAATTAGGTGTTGTATTATTTGAAACATTAGGATTACCGCCAAGTAAAAAGACAAAAAGTGGATATAGTACAAATGAAGCTGTATTAAGTGGTCTAAAAGGTGAGCATGAAGTGATAGATCTATTGCTAGAGTATAGACATCTAGCAAAATTACAATCAACTTATGTAGAACCACTTCTTGAGTATGCTTCAAAAGATGAAAATAATAAAGTTTTTACATCATTTTTACAAACAGGAACAGCTACAGGAAGATTAAGTAGTAAAGATCCAAATCTTCAAAATATACCAGTACGAACAAGGCTTGGTCGAGAGATTAGAGATGGCTTTATAGCTAGTGATAGAAAGGTTCTTGTTGGTATAGATTATTCCCAAATAGAGTTAAGACTACTTGCTCACTTTAGTAAAGATCCAGCACTAATGGATGCTTTTAACAGTGGAGCCGATATTCATAGGCAAACAGCTATACACATATTTGGAGAAGATGAAGCAGATGAGAAAAGATCAATAGCAAAATCTATTAACTTTGGATTACTTTATGGAATGGGAGCACGAAAACTAGGTGAGACACTTGGAATACCTGCAAAAGAAGCTAAAGTATATATTGAGAGCTATTTTGAAGCCTTCCCTACTATTAAAGAGTATCTTAAATCAATTGAAGAATTTTCAATGGAAAATGGTTTTGTAAAAACACTACTTAAAAGAAAAAGATTCTTTGATTTTGATAGTGCAAATGGTATGCAAAAAGCTAGCTTTTTAAGAGAAGCAGTAAATACAGTATTTCAAGGAAGTGCAGCAGATTTAATCAAACTATCTATGATAAAGATTTATGAGAAGTATAAAAGTAATGCTGATATTAAAATATTACTTCAGATACATGATGAATTAATATTTGAGATAGATGAGCAAAAAGTTAATACTATAAAAGATGATCTTGTTGATATTATGGAAAATATATATAGTCTAGATGTACCATTAAAATGTAGTGCAGAGCTTGCTAAAAGCTGGGGTGGGCTTAAGTAGCTTTAGTAGTTTTTTATTACACCTATAATATCTGAAAGTTTATCTACTTTTTTATATGCTGTAGAGAAGTCTTGTGTTTTAGTAAATTCATTGTGAACTATGATACAGTCTATATTTGCTTTATTTGCAGATATTAATCCTCTTTGAGAGTCTTCTATAATTATAGATTCATCTTTTGAGGACCCAAACATATCTATACCTTTTAAGTATGGATCTGGATATGGTTTAGCTCTTGGATATTCACCTTCACATAGTACAAAATTCATAAAATCTACAATACCACGATTTTGATGAATAATCTCAAAGTCAACTCTTCTTGATGTAGTGATTATAGACATTTGATAATCTTTTGAAAGTTCATTAAGTATATCATGTATATTTGATATAGCTATATTTTCTGTTTTTAGATAATGTTGATAGTATTTGTTTCTTTTATCTCTAGCTATATTTATTTGTTCAATAGTAGCCCAAGGTGCAAGCACCCATACTCCACCACCTGCAGTCATAATATCCATATATTGGTCAAACTGTAGATTGATGTCAAAAAACTCTTTTAAGGCTCTTTTGCTAGCTTCATAGTACCATATTTCAGTTTCTACTAAGACACCATCATTATCAAAAAGTATATATTTTTTCATAGTTATAATATTGTGTATATAGTTAAAGTACTACAGCTTTACCATCACACATAGCTACACAATCTTCAATTCTAATACCAAACTGATCTGGTAGATAAATTCCTGGTTCTACTGAAAATACCATATTATCTTCTATAATTACATCGCTTCTACTTGATATATTTGGATACTCATGAATATCTAATCCTACACCATGACCAGTACTATGTACAAAATATTTTCCATATCCACTTTTATTAATGACTTCTCTTGCTATTGAATCTATTTGTGAAGCTTTCATTCCCGAGCGTGCTTTTTTGATAGCTTTATCTTGAGCTTTTTGTACGATATCATATACTTTTTGTTGAAGTTTGTCTTTTTTATTTATATATGTTTCTGTCCTATCACTACAGTATCTTTTATACTTGATACCTGCATCTACTAATAGTAAGTCTTTGTTTTTAAGATTCCTATTTGTAGGTAGAGCATGAGGTTTTGCAGCATTTTCTTGTACGGCTACAATTGGATCAAAGCTAAGATCATATTTACCAATATGGCTCATGAATTCTTTATTTTTGAAGTTTAGATACTCTTCAGTTCTTTTTTTATCCTCATTTTTAAGATACTTTCTAAACTCTTTAAATCCATCTCTACCTATACTCATAGCTTTAGATATTAGTTTTAATTCATCATCTGTTTTGATAATTCTTTTTAGTTTGGAAAAGTTTGGTTTTTTGATAAATTTTATATCAAGTTTTGATGTAAGATTTAGATAAGTTGCTAGATTAAAATCATATGGGTCAAAATGAATTTTATTAATCTTTGATTTTTTAAGAATTTTTCTTGCTTCTTTTATTAGATTATTTGTGATGATTACAGAAGATACTTTTGCATCCTGTTTAGCTTCTATTTCATATCTGCCGTCAGTGATAAAGAAAGAATCACTTCCTAATTGGATAAAAAGCTGATTATCACAAGAGTAGCCACACTCGTAATAAACAGCATTTTCATTTTGAAGTATAAAATTAGTCATTTATACTTTTTGTATATTAAGCTTGTTTTGCTTGTGCAGCCGCAGCTTGCTCTTGCATTTGTTTTTGTGCTTGGATCTCATTTAATATTTGAGTCATACCAATTAGTGCCATATGGTATCCAAATGGTCCAAATCCAGCTATTACACCAGTACTTGATTGTGCAGTTATAGATTTTTGTCTAAATTCTTCTCTTTTGTGAATATTTGAGATATGAACTTCAATTGTTGGTAGTGCTACGGCTGCTAGTGCATCTGTAATAGCGATACTTGTGTGTGTATAAGCTGCTGGATTAATAATAATACCATCTGTTGTACCTAGACACTCTTGAATTTTATCTACAAGTTCACCTTCTAAGTTACTTTGAAAAAACTCTAACTCAATACCATTTTGTGATGCTGTGCCTTTCATTTGCTCATGTATTTGATCTAATGACATTGGTCCATATATATGTTGTTCTCTGTGACCTAACATATTTAGGTTTGGTCCTTGTATTACTGCGATTTTCATTCTCTCATCCTTGGTTAAATTATTTGCGATATAATAACAAAAATAATATAAAGAGAGCCTATAAGTTGAAAATTTTAAAAGCAAAATGGATTTTGGTTTGTGATGATGATTTTTCCATCATAGAAGATGGGGCAATTGTATTTAATGAGAAGATTATTGATATAGGTAAGTTGTCTGATATTATCTCAAATTATCCAGATATTACCATAGATGATTGTGGTGAAAATTCATTGTTGATGCCAGGACTTATTAATACACATGTACATCTAGAATTTTGTGCAAATAAGACAACACTTAAGTATGGAAACTTTATGCAGTGGCTTTATAGTGTGATTGAAAATCGTGAGGACTTAATTGAGGGTGCGACTGAAGATTTGATTGATAAAGAATTAAATATTATGTTATCAAGTGGTACTACAACAATTGGTGCTATTAGTTCATACGGATTTGATCTACCTTCATGTGTCAAAAGTGATATAAATGTAGTATATTTTACAGAAGTTATTGGTAGTAAGATGGATATGATAGATACACTTTTTGCAGATTTTAAAGCCAAGCTAGATAATGCTAAACAGCATAAATCAGATAGTTTTATACCAGCAGTTGCAGTGCATAGCCCATATTCTGTACACCCATTTTTAGTACGAGAAGTTTTAAAAATAGCAAGCGAAAATAAAATGCCAGTATCTGCACACTTTCAAGAAAGTAAAGGTGAAAATGATTGGTTAAATTATAGTAAAGGTGAATTTACAGACTTTTTTAATAACTTTTTACAACAAAAAGTATCTACAGGTAAGCCATTTGAGTTTTTAAATCTATTTAAAGATATAAAATATCTAAGTTTCACTCATTGTGTAGAAGCAAATAAATCTGAACTAAATCAAATAAAAAATCTAAATGGCTCTATCATACATTGTCCAAATTCAAATAGATTATTAAATAATAAAAAATTGGATCTAAAGAATTTAGATGATATTACACTAGCACTTGGTACGGATGGACTTAGTTCGAACAATTCACTTAATATGTTTGCTGAGATACAAAATGCAATGTTTTTACATACGGATTATCAACCAGAGGATATAGCTAAAAAACTAATTTTAGCTGCTACAAATGGTGGTGCAAAAGCATTAGGATTAAAAAAAGGGCAACTTTTGAAAAATAAAGATGCTGATATTATATCTATAATATTACCAGATAGATGTACAAAAGAAAATATTGCTACTGCTATTGCATTACATGTAAAAAGTGCAAATAAAATTTATATAAAAGGGAAACAAATTGAACTTTCTTAGAATACTATTTTTACCAATAGTAGCACCAATCAAATTTATACAGGAGCATTTTAAAACTGTATTATTCTTGAGTATTATTTTTTATTTATTTTCAAGCAGTGAAACTACAAATATTCAAAAAGCAAATTTACATAAGATTGACTTAGTAGGTCCAATTATGATAGTAGATGATGTACTTGAAAAAATTGAGAAAGCTAAAAATGACTCAAGTGTAAAAGGTGTACTTTTAAATGTAAATTCACCAGGTGGAGCAGTAGCACCATCTGTAGAAATAGCATATGCAATTAAAGAATTAAAAGAGATAAAACCAGTTGTTGTTTATGCAAGTGGAGTTATTGCAAGTGGAAGTTATTATTCTGCTATTTGGGCAAATAAAATTATAGCAAATCCAGGATCTATGGTAGGTTCTATTGGTGTAATTATGCAAGGTGCAAATGTAGAAGAGTTGATGAAAAAAATTGGAATTAAAACTCAAACTGTTAAAGTAGGAGAATATAAAGAATCTGGTACACCTACAAGATCGTGGACTAAAGAAGAAAAAGAGGAACTAGAAAAAGTGATAAATGATACATATGATATGTTTATTACAGATGTGTCTAGTGCTAGAGGATTAAAAAAAGAGGATCATAAACTTTATGCCAATGCTCATATATTTACAGCTAGACAAGCTAAAGAAGTAGGTCTTGTAGATGAAGTAGCTACAATTTCAAAAGCAAAAAGTGATCTTATGAACTTATCAGGTGTTTCAAAACCTATTTGGAATAAAGAGGATAAATTTGATAAGTTTATGGATAAGTTAGTAAGTCAAACTATTTCTAAAATAGATATGCATTTTAGTGGGCTAAAAGCTTACTAAATCTTTTGTTTTGATACTACACTTGCTTCTACATCAAAAGAAGATGTTTGAAGATGTATGGTATCACCTTCTTTTATATCTTCAAGTGAAGACAATTTTCCATCTTTTGATAGCTGCACCATATTTTCAAAGTTTTTATTTTTGGGATTATTTGCTTTGAAACTTTGTCTTAGAAGGTCTATATTGGCTTGTTTTTGTTTTAAAATTAAAAATAGAGTTTGCTTATAATTTTGCTTTATATCATCTATTTGTTTTTGGATGAATATAAATTTATTTTTTAAACTATGCTGACGAAATGATTGCTTTAGATTTGAAAGGTGTTGCTCTTTGTTGAATAATATTGTTTTAAATTTATGATTTAAACTATTTTGTAATTCATTTATATATAATCTTTGTTCATTTATATCTGGTAAGCTAATTTCAATTGCATTTGATGGGGTAGAAGCTCTTTTATCTGATACAAAATCAGATATCACAAAATCACTCTCATGACCAACTGCAGATATGATTGGTGTCATAGCTTCATAGATGGCATTTGCAACAATCTCTTCATTAAATGCCCATAGATCCTCTATGCTTCCACCACCACGACCAATAATAACAATAGGCTTTTTATTGTTTTGTGCTAGATTATCTGCAATCTTGATATTTCTTACTATATCCTCTTTTGAACCTTCTCCTTGTACTAGTGTTGGAAGAAGCATTATTTTAGTAAGTGGCCATCTATTTGAAGCAATTTTTTTCATATCTTCAATAGCAGCTCCAGTGTTTGAAGTGATGATATATATTATATCTGGAAAACTTGGAATCTCTTTTTTATTTGATAAATCAAAGTATCCTTTTGATTCAAGCTTTTTCTTTAGTTGTTCATATGCTAAAGCTAAAGAACCAACACCACTTGGTTCAATCTTTTGTGCTAATAGCTGATAGTTACCTCTTGGTGTATAAACTGTAAGATTTCCGCTAATAACAATTTTCATACCAACTTCAAGTCTAAACTTTAAATATGAGGCATTTCCTCTAAACATCACACAGCTTATTGTTGATTTTGAATCTTTTATTGAAAAATAAATATGACCAGAGTTGTGGTATGTAAGATTTGATATCTCACCCTCTACATATATTGAACTAAATGTAGTTTCTAATAGACCTTTGATCTGATTGTTTAGATCAGATACAGTTATTGGTGTATTCAAGTCATAATCCTTTATTTAATAAATATATCGAAAATCTAAAATAGCAAGTGAATTTTGAAAAGATTCAAGAAAGAAAATAAATTTTTACTAGGAGTTTGCAAATTGCAAATGACTAATGAAAATTTATTTTATGACGCAGAAGATTACAAAATGAATAAGCTATTTTAGATTTTTCTAGCAATAAATGTAGTAGACATATCCATAGAGTACCCTTTAACAAAAATAGGTTCTAATCCTACAGCTTTTAATTCTTCCACCATTTGATCACTTGTAATAAAATCTTCAATAGATTCTGGTAAATATGTATAAGCATCTTTACTTCCAGATACTAAACCACCAATAGTTGGCATCATATTATTCATATAAAATTTAGTGATTTTAGAAGTGAAGTTATCTTTGTCATTTTTAGTGAATTCTAAAATTATTGCTAGTCCACCTGGTTTTAAAACTCTTGCAAATTCTTTTAGTCCTTCTTCTCTTTGAACTACATTTCTAATACCATAAGAGATAGATATAAAATCAACACTTTCATCTTCCAAGGGTAGATTTTCTGCACCAGCTTCTATGAAAGTTCTATTTGGTATTTTTGTTTTACCAACTTCCATCATACCAACACTTGGGTCAATACCAATAATATCATCAACCTCAATACCATTCTTTTTTGCTGTATTCTCCCAGTCAATCATCAAGTCACCAGTACCACAAGCAACATCTACAATTTTATCTAGTTTTTCTTTTCCGTATAGTTTAAAGCTAAGATTACAAGCAGCTCTTCGCCAAGTCTTATCAATTCCAATACTAAGAACTCTATTTGCAATATCATATGTCTTTGCTATTTCATTAAACATTTTAATAATATCTTGTTGTTTATTTTCATTTTCCATTATAACCCTTTTAATTATTAGCTTTATAAGCTTGTGATATTACTTTTTGACCATCACTATATATTTTTATTTTTTGACCATCTTTAGCTTTGCCATCGTTATCTATATCAATTATAGCCATTTGTAATATAGATTTACAATCATTTGGTATCTTAAAGTGACCACCTAGTCCTGTAAGTGCTTTTTTAACTGGTATCCCACTATCCATACCAATTACATTATCACAGCATCCAGTTAGACCAATATCTGTAAGGTAAAATGTACCGTCTACTATTTGTATATCATCAGTACCTACATGCGTATGTGTTCCACATATAGCAGATATTTGACTTTTTAGTATTGTAAATATGATTCTTTTTTCAGCAGTTGCTTCTGCATGAAAATCACAAAATATATGTTTTATATTTTGATTATGTAGATCTTCAACAATTTGTTTTGCTAATATAAATGGATTCTCACATTGTGGCATTGTAAAAAGCCCCATAAGATTGATAACTGCAAGTTTGGTGCCATTAACTTCATAGATACCTACTCCTTTGCCTTTTACCCCTTCTGGATAATTTGCAGGTCTTAATACTCTATTATCTTCTAAAAGTGCAACTATGTCTTTTTTCTTATCCCAAGTATGATTACCGCCAGTAATTACATCAATACCATATTTAAATAATTCATTTGCATTTTTTACAGTTAGTCCAAATCCATGACTTGTATTTTCACCATTTGCAATAATACAATCAATATTATATTCACTTTTTAGTGCTTGAAGATGATGTGATATTATTTTTCTACCTGGACGACCTACAATATCACCTATAAATGCAATTTTCAATTATAGTCCTAGTTTTCTTCTTTATTATTTTTAAATAGGGCAGATCCAACTCTAATCATAGTTGAACCGTTTACTATTGCTAATTCAAAATCACCACTCATACCCATTGAGCATATTGTTGCATCTTCAATCTTATCAAATATCTTTTTTGTAGTTTGAAAACTTTTTTCTATCTCTTTTTTATCATTGCTATGTGCCCCAATAGACATTAGACCTTTTAGTCTAATATTTGGACATTCATTTTGAATTTTTTTGTACATCTCAATTGCTTCATCTGGTGTAAATCCAGACTTTGTGTCTTCATTAGCTGAATTAATTTGCAATAGGCAACTCATTTTTTTATCTTTAGCTTCAAGCTTTTTATCTAGTTCTAGTGCTAATTCAAGTGAATCTAATGAATGCATTAATGTAGGTTTTAGATCAATAAGATTATTAATCTTATTTTTTTGCAAAGAACCTACAAAATGCCATTGAATAGGTAGCTCTTCAAGTGCTTGTGATTTTTCTTTTAGATTTTGTATTTTATTTTCACCAAAAGCTCTTTGACCAGCTTCGTATAGTGTAGCTATATCTTCTGCAGTAGAATACTTGCTAATTGCTACAGTTTGAACAATATGATGATCAGATACTTGAAGTCTTGAAAATTCTGTTTGTGTTATTACTCTATCTAAATTACTTATTGCTTGTTGTTTAGTCATTTGCTACCTTTTAAAAAGGGATTATACCAAATTTAATCTGTTATTTATATCTAGTGAAATACTATTTTTTAGTGTATTTCGCTAAGTAGTTGCTATTTTAGAATTTAATTCTTGCAGTTTTTGGGCTAATATAATGGCCTTAAAAAATAAGACAATAAATTCACAAGATTTATTTCTCAAATGCTAAAATAAATAAGATAAATATTGGAGAAAGAGATGGGAAGAAAAAAAGGTCAAACGTTTAGTGCCCAGAAGAAAGTACAGATAGTTTTAGAACTACTGCAAGAAGAGCAAACAATTGCTCAACTAGCATCTAAATATCAGATAACTACTAAAACTATACAGAACTGGAAGAAGCAGTTTTTAGATGAAAGCTGTTAGGAGAAAATTAGCAGCATAATTTTGGTGAAAAATTGCGGTTATTTTTTGAATTGGCGAAAGTTATTTTTAGCTTTATAACATTTTAAAGAATAGTCATAAACAATAGTATCATTATTAAATAGTGGTAAAAGATAATCTTTCAGATCTGTTTGAATTATTTTATTTGTAGTGTCAAATTGTTTTGCTAATATTGGTGTAAAAAGTGCATTGCCTTTAGATAATAGAATTAAAATATTTTCAAGTCTTTTAACTCTGTTATCAGACTTCATGGCTAAAAAAATCTATTTATATCGTTATATAATCCCAAGAACATCAATAAAAATAACATCAACATCCCCATCATTGCAAAGGTATTTAATGCTTTATCACTTGGTTTGTGTCCTGTTATCCATTCATATAGATTAAACATAATATGCCCACCATCAAGCATAGGAATAGGAAGGAGATTTAGTACACCTAAGTTTACAGATATCAAAGCTGCAATTGCAAATATAGCTACAATCCCAACCTCACTAGCATCTGATATAACTTTTGTAATACTAATTACTCCACCAACTTCACTGCTTGGAACTATGCCTGAAATTAGCTTTTGCACACCTGTAAATATCATTGTACTAGCTTGTATAGTTTTATCCCAAGCGTATACTAAAGCTTCTGTAGGTGTATAGCTCATATCTATTAATTTTGGAGCTGGTGAGATCCCAATCATTCTTTTTTTGATCTTCTCTTTAAACATATTCTGAGAATCACTAATTTGTGGATTAATGACTAGTATTCTATATCTTCCATCTCTTTTGATAGTAACTTTAATTTTACCTTGAGTTGATCTAATAGCTTTACCTAATTGCTCCCAAGTTTGAATATCTTGATCATTTATTTTTACAATCTCATCATTTACTTGAATCCCTGCAATTGCAGCAGGTGAAGAAGGTACAACTTTTCCAATAGTAGGAGATATAGCTTTGTTACCCATCATTGCAATTGCAAAATATAATACTGCTGCTAATAAAAAGTTTGCAAAAGGTCCAGCTAAAAGAATAATAATCTTTTCCCATGGTTTTTTTACATAGTAGCTATCATCATCATAGTTTTTAATAGTAGGATTGTCGTCTACTTGACCTTTCATTTGAACATATCCACCTAAAAATAAAGTAGGATATAGTACATATAAAGTTCCTTTATACTCTTTTTGTAAAATTGGCTTTAACATACCAAACATACCAAATCCAATTGAGAATTTTTCTACATGAACTCCAAGTTTTTTAGCTGCGGTAAAGTGTCCTAGTTCATGGAAAAATACCAAGAACATGAAGACTAATAGTACTGTTATAATACTCATTTAATTTAATTGTCCTATTTTAAATAGTCTCTGATATATTCATATCCAGAGTATAGTGTTAAAGCTACTGCTATCCATAAAAGCTCAGTACCAAATGGCCAATTCATAAGTAGGAAGCCAATAGCAATCATTTGAACTACTGTTTTTACTTTTCCAGCCATAGTTGAAGCTACTTTTTTACCTTCAGCAACTGCTACAACTCGTAGACCTGTAATGAAAAATTCTCTACTTAAGATAAGAAATACTGCAAAAGCACTTGCTCTATCCATAGCTATAAGACCTATGAATCCAGCAAGCATAAGCATTTTATCTGCTAGTGGATCTAAAATGGCACCTAGTTTAGTCATTTGATCCCATTTTCTTGCAATGTATCCATCGAAAAAATCTGTCACAGAAGCAATTACAAAAATAAGTCCAGCAAAGTAATCAAACCAAGAGGGATGCCAGCTTTCAAAAATTGGATTTGATTGATCTATCATAAACCATAGCATCAAAGGTGCTAAGGCTATTCTAAAGGCAGCTAAAATATTTGGTAGATTAAGATTTTGTTCTTTCATGATTATTTCTTGAAAGTTGTTCCACCATCTACAATAAGTGTAGATCCTGTAATCCAAGAAGCCTCATCACTACATAAAAAGTAACAAGCTCCGGCTAAGTCTTCTGGTTGACCCATTCTTCCAAGTGGAGAAAGAGAAGCTGTTTTAGCAGCTACCTCTTCATAGTTTGTAAATGCTCTAAGTGCATCTGTTTCAATAGGACCACCAGAAACTGCATTTACTCTAATTCCCATCTCTCCTAATTCAGTTGCCGCATATCTTACCATAGCTTCAACTGCTGCTTTATTTGTACCGTGTCCTGCATAGTTTTCAATATATACTAAATTTCCAGTAGAAGAAAGTGAAACAATAGCCCCACCATTAGTCATTCTTTTTGCAGCTTGTTGTGAAGCACATACAAAAGCATCAACAGTAGCAGTATAAATATTATTAAGACCTCTTGGTTTTAATTTCATGAATTTATTATATCCACCAACAACTGCTCTACCATAAATCATAGCATTTGAGATAAAGTAATCAACTCTATCAAAGTCTTCATCAATTAATTTAAATAGTTCTTTTGCAGTTTCTGGCTCTAATATATTATAAGGATAGCATCTAGCTTTAATTCCAAACTTTGTTTCTAAATCAGTTGCAATCTCTTTTGCTACCTCTTCATTTGAATTGTATGTAAAAGCAATATTAATACCTTCTTTTGCAAATCTATATGCACAAGCTTTACCAATACCTTTAGTTGCTCCAGTGATTACTAGTGTTTTACCTTTGTTGCTCATATTATCTCCTTATTTTATTATGTCGTAATTAGCCATAACTAATTCGATTTTTTTCATATTTTCTTTTGTTGGTGGTGTTAGGGGAAGTCTATATTCTAATGTGTCAATAAGACCAGCTATATACATTGCGGCTTTAATTGGAATAGGGTTTGCTTCACAAAATAATACATTGTTTAATGGATAAAGCATATTGTTAATCTGTCTAGCTTCCTCATAATTACCTTTTTGAGCAGCATGAATTATTTGAGCTTTTAAATTTGGCATTAAGTTTGCTGTAACAGAGATACAACCACTACCACCTTGTGCCATAAATGGAAAATCAATAGCATCATCTCCAGAGATTATTGCAAAGTCTGGTGCTTTTGTATTAAGTTCAATTACTCTTTCTAATGAACCAGTTGCTTCTTTTACTGAATAGATATTTGAAATGTCATTATATAATCTTACACAAGTATCAGCAGTCATATCAACAGCTGTTCTTCCTGGTACATTGTAAAGCATTACAGGAATTTCAATCGAAGCAGCAACGGCTTTGTAATGTTGATAAAGACCCTCTTGTGTTGGTTTGTTATAATAAGGAGTTACACTTAAAATTGCGTCTGCTCCAACTTCTTGTGCATGAATTGCAAGCTCCATAGCTTCAGCTGTAGAATTTCCCCCAGCACCAGCAATTACTTTTGCATTAGTTCCTTTACAAGTAGAAACTGCGATTTCGATACATTTTTTATGCTCTTGCATATCCAATGTAGCACTTTCTCCAGTAGTTCCAACTGGAACAACACAATCAATACCTTGTTCTATTTGTCTTTGTATTAACTTCTCATAAGTTACTTCATCTAATTTACCATTTTTAAATGGAGTTATTAAAGCTGTCATTGCACCTGTTAAATTTTGCATATACATATTCCTTGCATCATTTTTAAATTTATATTCGCGATTATATCTAAAAGTTTTATTAAATTAGCTTTATTAAAATTATTATGCCCAAAGCTGTAAGTTAGGTATAGATGATACTGCTTTTATAATATCAGTTTGTGATACTATTCCTACTAATATTCCAGAGTCATCGACTACAGGCATAGCATGAATATCTAAATCTATCATAACCTTAGCAATTCTTCTTATATCAGTAATTGGATTTGTTGTTATTGTCTTAGGTAGATCAATTTGATTTAGTTGTTGGTTTAATATACTTGTTGGATTATTTAAATTTTCCATTAAAAGATTTAATATATATTTTTTATCTATCATTCCAATTATTGTATTATTGTTATTTACAATAGGAAGCTGACTTATATTTTGCTTAACTAGTAGGTTATAAGCATCTTGAATTGTTTCTAGATTATTGATAGATATGCATTTATTATCTATGATTTGATACACATGATATACAATATCTTGCGTATCCATCTTTGTATTTTTTTTATATTTACCTATAGCTTGCTTTGTAAGATTTTGTTTTTGAGTATTCTCATTATGTTGACTAGTATAATCTTCGTAACTTAACTCTTTATTTGCATACTTGTCAGTTTCACGTGCTGGGGTAACTTGTTTGGTATTGTATAAGTTTTCAATACTATTTATTGCATTGATGCTTCCTTTGTCATATACTGCAAACATCTTATCCCCTTTATTATTTACCTTTTAAAATTACTATAGTTGAGTTTTCATTATTTAAATATTTTTTAGCAACTTCTATAATATCATCAAGTGTAAGATTTTCAATTGCTTCTTCATAACTTAATAATGGTTCCATATTTCCTCTAATTAAGTAGCTACCATATAAGTTTGCTACAGATGTAGAGCTTTCAAGTGAAAATATAAAATCAGCTTTTGTATTGATTTTAATTTTATCAAGTTCTTTTTGATTTATTTTTCCATCTTTAATATCTTCAATGACTGCTAATATCTCTTTTTCAACTTTTGTTGCATCAACTCCAGGATTACACATTGCCATAAATAGATATACACCTGGATCTTTTAATTCCATATTATAAGCATATACAGAGTTTGATAGGTGCTTTTTATCTATTAGAAGCTCATTTAGTCTTGAGCTTTTACCAGAACTAAGTAATTCACTTAGAGCTGATAATGCAACTTGATCTTTATGATTAAAATCAGGAATATGATAACTAATAGCAAGTATTTCTACTTGTGAATCTTTATGAATTATAACTCTTTTAGCGCCATCTTGCTTTGGTTCTACAGTATGTATTTTAGCTGGTATCTCTTTTGTATTTTTAATATCTTTAAAATATTTTGTAGTTTCATTAAAAATAGTATCTTTATCAATATCACCAGTTACTACTACTATTGCATTTTTTGGTTGATAATAAGTACTATGAAAGTCTCTTATGTCTTCTATAGACCAGTTTTGAATATCATTCATAAATCCAATTGGAGTCCAATGATATGGGTGATATGTAAATACATTATTAAAAAGCTTAAAATATAGATACCCCATAGGTGAGTTATCTGTCCTCCATCTTCTCTCTTCTGCTACTACATCTCTTTCAGGCTGAAATTCTTCATCTTTTAAAGTTAAATTTTCCATAAGATCAGCATATAGTTCAAGTGATTTTGACATGTTTTGACTACTAGATTTTATATAATAGTGTGTAAAATCAAATCCAGTTGAGGCATTATTAACTCCACCAAATCCTTTTACAATTATATCAAATTCACCAGCTTTTAGATTTTTTGTTGATTTGAAGTTAAGGTGTTCAAGCATATGTGCTATTCCACTCTTTCCCATCACTTCATCTCTACTTCCTACATCATAAAATATATCTGTAGATATTACATTTGATCCATTGTCTAATGGAATGGCAACTATTTTTAGACCATTGTCTAAAGTCTTTTCATAATATTTAGGTAAGGCACTTGCCATTAATTCTCCTATGATAAATATAGTTAAAAAAAAGATTTTCATCTATTTAAAATCAGCTCCAATAGCTTCACTTATATGTGAATAACCATCGGCTTTAAGAAGTTCAATTAGACCTTCATTTATATCTTTACACATACTAGGACCTTTGAAAATAAATCCTGAAAGTATTTGAATAAGAGAGGCACCTGCTTTTATTCTTCTATATGCATCAGCTGCATCACTAATACCACCAACAGAAATTAATACTGTTTTGTTATGAAGTTCTTTTCCAATAGCTTTAAATAATTCATATGACTTATCACTCATAACTTTTCCAGATATTCCACCAAAGTCTTTTGGATTAGGAAGTAGAGAATAGTCTTGAGTTGTATTAGTAGCTACAATTCCATCTGCTCCACTTTCAATGGCAGTTTTACATAATGTAATAGCAGTTTCATGTTCCATATCTGGAGCAATTTTCAATAATATAGGTTTATTTGTAATAGATTTTGCCATACTAAACATAGCTTTTATAAATTCTTCATTTTGAAGATCTCTTAAGTTTGGTGTATTTGGGCTAGAGATATTTACAACCATATAGTCACAAATATCCTTAAAACTTCTTACTAAAGTTTCATAGTCTTCTAATGCCATATTTTCTGCTGTAGTTTTATTTTTACCAATACTTGAACCAATTGGTAATGTATATGGATAAACTTTTGTAAGGTTTTGTGTAACTTCTAATGCGCCCTTATTATTAAATCCCATAGCATTTTGAATTGCTTCTTGCTCTGGAAATCTAAATAGTCTTGGCTTTGCATTACCTACTTGTGGTTTAGGGGTCATTGTTCCAATTTCTGTATATCCAAATCCCATTGCTGGCATAGCTTCTATCATAGTTGCATTTTTATCAAATCCTGCACCAAGTCCAATAGGGTTATTGAATGTTACATCAAAAATCTTTTGACTTAGCATTGGGTGGTTTACAAAGTTTTGTTCAACCATATAGTTATTTATCATTCTACAATATGGTAGTGTTCTTAATCCAGCTTCAGCAATAGTGTGAGCTGTTTCTGGCTCAAAATTAAACATTATCTTTTTTACAGTTTCATAATTAAACATTTATATTATTCCTTATATTTTATTTATTTGTATTGTGTAGTCTTTGATACTCAGTACAAGTATTTAATAATTCTTCTTGTGTACCTTGACATACTATTGATCCATCTTTAAATACTGCAATTTTAGTAGCATTTTTAATAGTACTTAGCCTATGGGCAATGACAAATGTGATTTTATCAGTACTTACTTTTTGAAGTACTTCAGTGATAATTGCTTCACTTTCATTATCTAAAGCACTTGTAGCCTCATCTAGGATAAGAATTTGAGGATCTTTATACAATGCTCTAGCAATAGCAATTCTTTGTCTCTGACCACCACTTAAATTTGTTCCAAATTCATCGAGCATTGTATCCATTCCGTCATCTAAAGCATTTACAAAATCATATGCATGAGCTTTCTTTAGAGCATTATTTACTTTTTGTTCACAATACTCCTGTCCATATGCAATATTTTGTCCAATTGTATCATTGAATATATATACTCTTTGAGTTACTATTGAGATACTATTTCTTAAATCATCTAATTTAATATCTTTAATATTTTGATTATCAATAGTTATATTTCCACTCGTTGAATCATAAAATCTTACAAGAGTATTAATAAGTGAAGATTTACCACCACCACTATCACCTACAAGGGCAATTGTCTCACCTTTTTTAGCTTCTAAATTAATAGATTTTAAAGCTTCTTTATCTTCAAATTTTAATCCAATATCATTAAAAGAGATAGTATTTATATCTTTAGATATATTATGTTCTCCAGATACAATCTCTGCTTTTAAAGCAAATAATTCGTTTATTCTTTCATTTGCTGCTAAAGCATCTTGCATTTGGTTGTAAAGTGATGAAATTCTTTTTATGGGTGTATATAGCATAAATAAAGCAGTTAAAAATGAGAAAAAAGCACCAGGAGTTAAGTCCCCATCTATCACATATTGACCACCAACTATGATTACAGTTGCAACTGCAACTGCTCCTAGTATCTCCATAATAGGTGATACTAGTTCATTTGTCTTAACTGCTTTAATATTTATGTTAAAAAAGTCTTGATTGTGTTTTTTGAATCTTGATGTTTCTAGGTCTACTGCTGATGATGCTTTGATTATCTCAATATTGTTAAATGATTCACTTAAATGTGCAGTAATATCTGAATTTTTCTCTTGGGATCTAAAAGATAGTAGCTTCATCTTTTTAGCTAAGACTGTCAGAGGATATACTGCAATAGGCATTACAACTAGACCATAAAATGCTAATTCAGCACTTTGATATATTACCATAGCTACAAGTGCTACAATTGTAAGTATCTCTTGGATTAGAGAGGCTATTTGATTTGAAACTGCTGCTTGAATTCTATTGATATCATTGGTTATTCTACTTATTAATTCTCCGCCATGTTTAGCATTGAAAAATGTTAAGTCAAGGTGCAATATATGTTTAAATAGTTTGTCTCTTATTTTTCTAATAATATCTTGACCAATATATGAGATGTAGTAAGCTTGAATATATCTTCCAAAGCCTTTAGCAGCATATAACGCTATAACCATAATAGGTAATATCATAAGCATCTCTTGGTCTTTGTTTATAAATATATCATCCAAAAGTGGTTTCATTATGTATGCAGTACCACTTGTACCACCAGCAACTAGAAGTATCCCTATAAATGCATATACAAACTTTCTTATGTAATCTTTATAGTAAGGTATATATTGTTTAAAAAATTGTTTCATATTGAGTCAATAATATCTAAATATTGATTAACAAGTGATTTTATTAAAGTTTTACAACTTTATACAGTTGGTACTTTAGAGTTTAATCCTTGCAATCTTTCAGCTAACCACATTTTTATAACTGCTTGTCTACTTACGCCAATATGCTTTGCTTCTTTATCTAATGATTGTACCATCCAAGATGGAAAATCTATATTTACTCTTTTTGGTTCCTCATTTATCGTTCTGATTTTTGATGTATCAAAATATTCTAATATATCCTCTTGATTATCATCAAATTTCTTATCTATTTCTGATGCTTTCATAAAGTTTTATCTCCTTTTCTCTTGATCTTCTTACAGAAATAATCCTAATGTTTGGTGTTCTGTAAGTTATAATTGCTGTATAATTTTTAGAATGAATTTTTCCTAAGACTAAAAATCTATTTTCATCTTCACTTTGAACAGATGGTATCTCAAAAGAGTATGGGTCTTCCCACAACTCTTCTGCTTCATCAAAACTAATATTATGTTTTGATTTATTAGTTTTACTTTTGTTTTCATCGTATTCAAATATCATACTTAAATTATACCATAATTATATGAAAATTTATTTATTTCCAAATGGTTTAAATAACATTAACATTACGGGTAACAAAAGTAAATCAGCAGCTATGGCCATAAACATTGCAAGAAGTGTTAATAGTCCAAAATATATAGTTGGTATAAAGCTTGAAAGTACAAGTACAGAAAAACCAATCATAATAATTAATGATGTATAAAACATTGCTCTTCCTATACTAGTGTGTGCATTATACATTGAACTTATATAATCACCTGATTGTTTGTATTCTGTTGAATATCTATGGATATAGTGAATTGTATTATCAACAGCAATTCCAATACTAATAGCTGCAATTGTAATTGTCATCATATCTAAAGGTATTGCCATCCAACCCATAAATCCAAATATCACACTAACAGGTGCTGTATTTGCTACTATTGCAATAAGTGATAGCTTTAAATCTCTAAAAAGAATTAAGAACATCATAAATAATATCACTACAACAACACCAATTGTTTTAATTTGTGAATCAAATAAAGATTGAAGCATATTATTATATATCACTAATAAATTTGTAATTTGAAACTCTTCAAATTTTGGATTTAGCATATATGTTAAGTCTTTATTGATTTTCTTAAGAAGATCATCTCTTCGTAAGTCTTTAGCTGAATCTATGATTCTTGTACTAAATCTAACTTGATTATGTTCAATATTTATATAGGGGTCTAAAAGTATTTTTTTATACTTTAATGGTAGATCACTATATAAAAGTGCTAAAGTTAACCCATCTAAATCTTGATTTTCATTGAGTATCTTACCAATACTAGCAACCGTATGAAGTGATAATACTTTCCCTGTAGCATCTAAACTATCTAGATACTTATGTACTTTTTTGATAGTTTCCATTTTATCTGATGTAAACCAGTATTGTTCAATTGATGTTGATTCCTCTTCCATCTCTGCATCAAATTCATCTAAAAAATCATCATCACTATTTTGAACTTCAGTTGAGTCAACTTTAGTATCAATTATCACTTCACTTTCTTTGAAAGTAAGTACGATATCTAATGGAGTTGTTCCACCTAGTTGTTGATCAAGTACTTTCATACCTTTATATATTTCTGTATCTTGTTTAAAATAATCAATAAAACTATTTTCAACGAATATTTTCATAGCACCTGTAATCGAGAATATAATGATAAATACCCATGAAATTAAAATAAGTTTTTGGTTTGATTGGACAAAGGAAGCTACAAAAGATGTAAATGGTTTAGTTTGCTTTTTTTGATCTTTGATTTTACTTTTTGGTAATAATACTAGTATATTTGGCAACATAACAAAAGTCATAATTAATGAAATTGTAATACCAATACTCATCATCCATCCAAAATCTATAATAGGTACAATTCCACTTAATACTAATGATGAAAATCCTGCTATTGTAGTAATAACTACAAAAAATGATGGTTTGGACATAGATGTAATTGTATTTAATACTAAATCAATTTGAGTATGGTTTGGATTTTTATGCAATAACTCTTTATATTTGACAGCAAGATGAATAATCAATGACATATTCATAATTAATAAAAGTGAAATGAAGTTAGATGATATTACAGATATTTTCCATCCAAGTAAATATATCATACCACTTGTAATAATTACAGAGATTGTACAGATAAGTAGTGGAATTAATACCCATTTAATTTCTCTAAATAAAATAAATAATACAAAAACTAAAATTCCAAAAACTACAATACCAAATGTTTTTAAATCATGTTTTACAAATTCTACCATATCATCTGCAATCATAGATACACCACCAAGGTGTAGTTTACCTGATGAAGAAAATTGTTTGATTAGCTCTCGTGTTTTAAGTATATTTTGGTGATTTTGTTCTTTTGATAGATTTGGTTTTAGATTAATTAAAATTGCTGTTGTCTTAAAATCTTCACTTACTAGATTTTTTTGATAAAGTGGTGAACTCAGAAGTTCTTTTTTTACTAGTGCTTTATCTATATTAGGTGTTTGAAGAGTTGGAATTTTATCTAGTAGTTTTTTTATTGGTTTTACTGGAGATTGCAGTAGTGGTACATTTAGTACTGAAGTGATTGAATCTACAGCACTAAGTGTATATAGTTTATCTTCTAGTTTTTGAATAGTATTTAATGTAGTGTCATCTAATAGTTTGCCATTAGGGGTAAATGTAACTACTAAGATGTCTGGTGCTTCATATATTTGACTTAGTTGCCTAGTAAGAGCTAAATCTTTATCTCCCTCTAAGAGTAAAGTTTCAGCACTTGCATCAATTTCTAATCTTGTAGCAAATGATATAAAAACTAAAACAATTAATGATATAAATAATAAAATTAATTTAGGGAATTTTATTAGATTATTCAAATGTTATTGCATCTTCTTAATTAAATTATCAACACTTTCTCTTCTTAAAAATGCTTTGAATTGTGCTCTATCTGTTTTGATAATACTAATACCTTTGATATTTACATCATAAATTAGCCATGTTTTTTTATTTGGTTTTTGAGCTTTAGTTTTGTAGTATTTATAATCTATTTTTATAGCTTCACCATTGCCAACTAGACTAGTAAACATAATTAATCTAGTTGTTTTAGGTTGTTTTATATTATCTATTACTACTTTTTCATCAGCAAATCCATCAATTTTAGATGAGTAAGATGTTTTCATTCTATTTACATATGCTGTAACAAATTCATTTTGTTGTGTTTTGCTTAAAGTTTTCCAGGTTTTACCTAGACTTAGCTTTGCCATAAGCTCAAAATCAAATATTGGTTCTATTGTATCTACGATTTTTTTATTTCTTTCATCTTTTGAAAGAGAAGTATTTTTTACTATATTAATAATATTTATAAATGTATCATTAAATTCCTGTTCAGTTTTTTCAATACTATTTGCACTTATTGATATTGATAAAAATGAGAATAACAATAATAACTTTAATAATAAATTTTTCAAACTATTCCTTTATTTGTTGATTTCTATATTGTTCATACATATCTCTTAAATATGGATATAGATCGATGGCATCATTTTTAATAAGCTGATATTCTCTTAGTGACTTAGGAGATCCATTAAGTTTTTCAAATAATTTAATTCCAAATGTTTGATAGTTATTATCAATTATATTATGGTGGTCATAGTGTGTGGCATCAAAACTACTATTAACAGCCATACCAACTATATCTCTAGCATTTGATGGTCCAAAAAATGGCAAGACGATATGACAACCACTTCCTACTCCATATACTCCAAGAGTTTGTCCAAAATCTTCTGGATGTGATTGTAATCCAAAAGCTGTTTGTGCAGGTTTATATATACCTACAATACCGATAGTTGTATTTATAGCAAATACAAGCACCTCTTCACCAGCATCTATAACTTGAATTTGTAGTAAGTTGTTAACAAACCTAATTGGAAAAGCTATATTGTAAAAAAAGTTATCAATACCTTCTCTTACAGGTTCATTTGTAATTTGTTTGTATCCATCAGATATTGGTTGCATGATATTAGTATATATATAATCATTATGTTTTGTCATTGTTCTATTATAATTTTCTAGAAACGGACATTGTTCAACAACTTCATCTTCCATGAAATCATCATCAAAACTTTCTTCAACCTCGGTACTAAGTACTTGACTATAATCTGATTGAGGAACGAAATCTATAATATCTGCACTATGTAAATTTAATACTATAGTAATTGAAAAGAATATGCTAAATAATAATTTCAATTTAAACTATCTCGTAATCAACAACTTTTGATTCAACTGCATGTTGTTTAATAAATTGCACTACAGGAATATGCTTGTCATGTATAGCGTATGATTCTAAATCTTCTTTTGAATTTAAAGTTACAATGAGTGATATATCACAAGCTCTATCTTCTTGTGCAAAGTTTAGACCAACTTCAATATCTACTATAAGATCTATATCATTTTTTAAGTTATTTAATTTGTTAACTATTTCGTCTTTGTGGTTCTGTCCATCACTTGACAGTTTAAAAAATACAACATGTTTAATCATTTATCTCTCCATTTAAATTATTATGCATTTTACCTAATGCTTTGTAAAAAAGTGATAAACTATAATTATGAAGAAAGATCAATACGATATAGTAATAGTTGGAGCTGGGGCAAGCGGATTGATGGCGGCTTCTTTTTTAAATGATAAAAATCTTAAAGTTTGTGTTATTGATTCAAATAGTACAATAGCAGCTAAGATAAAAGTAAGTGGTGGAGCTAAGTGTAATATCACAAATAAATACCTAAAAGCATCAAATTTTCTAGGTGATCAGGAATTTATAAAGTCTATATTTGATAAGTTTGATAACGAGGATTTATTAAAATTCCTTCATCAAAATAATCTCTATCCAAATCTAAATGAAAAAATTGTCAAAGGTACATATTTTTGTAATAGTAGTAGTGAAGTGATATCATTATTTAAAAAATTAACAAAAAATATACATTTTAGATTAAATACTAAAGTTCAAGATGTTGAATATATAAATAATTGTTTTACTATTCAAACAGATAAAAATATTATTCAATCAAAAAAACTAATTGTTGCATCTGGTGGAAAAAGTTTCCCTCTTTTAGGAGCTAGTGAAATTGGATTTCAAATAGCACAAAAGTTTGGACATACTATAAATAGATTAGATCCTGCTCTTGTAGGCTTTACGGTTCAAAAAGATCAATTTTGGTTCAAAGAACTTAGTGGACTATCGTTAAATGTTAAAATAAAAGTTGATGGTAAAACTGTTGTTGGAGATATGTTATTTACACATAAAGGTTGCAGTGGGCCAGCTATTTTAACTACTTCACTTTATTGGAAAAAAGGAAAGTTTTCAATTGACTTTTTACCAAACAAAGATAGCTATTTACCTAAAAGATTTAAAAAAGCTATTAAAGAACTTGATATTGATCTACATAACTATGAGATTTCACCAGCTGGAAACTATGGATATACAAAAGCAGAAGTTACAAAAGGTGGTATTTGTACAAGTG
>CAZWLA010000011.1:0-37301 GCA_964633845.1 uncultured Arcobacteraceae bacterium
TTGATTTTTCTTTCCTAAATATCGTCCTGTAATATATGCTGATACAAATATAGATACTATAGCTACAAATGATCCTATTGCTAGAGTAGATACACCTGTAAGACCTTGTCCTACAGTACATCCAAGAGCCATCACACCACCTACTCCCATAAGTGATCCACCAAATATACTATTTAATAAAGTATTAGTTTTAATTGCAGAGGTACACCCAAAGCTATATTTTGTATTAAATCTAGACATTATAAATGCCCCTAATATAACACCTAAGATTATTGATATCCCAAAGTCTAAACTTTTTGTAATATAGTGTGTGAAAAACTCTAATGTATTTGATAATGGCCCTACAAATGTTAAGCTAGTTTGAGATACATATCTCGTATCAAGCTCAAGTGTAGTAGCTCCATATATACCGGTAATATACCATCCAAAAGCAATTAGTAAGCCTACTGATAATCCATCTCTTAGACAAAGAATTCTTTTAAATGATTTAGTAAGCCAGATTAATATTATAGATAAAATAAAGAGTGCTATATAAATATTTATATCTGTATTTTCTACTAATAATGATATATTTAATAATGTTTCATTTGATATTAAACTATACACAATAGCATTTAAAATTCCATACTTAGCAGCATATGCAAAAATAGCGATAAATAGTAGTGTCACCAATGACCTACCATCCCCTTGAGCAAATTTAATTAGATGACGACTACTACATCCATCAGCAATCATCATACCTGTACCAAATAATGCACCACCAATAATGATAGTAATATAATTTATATCTTTTGATAGCCAAATAGTATCTTCTAAATCCAAACCAAATACCAATACTGAAAATCTAGTAGCAATAATGGCAACTATGATTGCAAACACTACAGAAGCAGCTCGTCTTGTAGAGGATAATAATATATAGTCCTTAATAGCTCCATTAAAACAAAATTGTGTTTTTTGTGCAATAGCACCAAAGCTTATACCTATTAGTAGTGCAACAATATTTACTATCTCATGAATCTCTAAATTATCTAACATGCTAAATATTAACATACTATAATAAAAAGTTATATTAACTTATCTATTAAATTTAGAAGCTTATTTTCATTTAAGCAGTTTTAAGTAGTTAAGCTCTATAATACAATATGATTTTAATGATAGATAACTACGATAGTTTTACATATAATATAGTTCAATATTGTCTTGAACTAGGTGCCGATTTAAAAGTAATTCGAAATGATGAGATGAGCATAGAAGAGATAGAGGCATTAAATCCAGAGAAGATAATACTTTCTCCTGGACCTGCTACTCCTGATGATGCAGGTATTACGCTTGAAGTGATAGAATATTTTCAAGATAAATTACCTATCTTTGGTATTTGTTTAGGTCATCAATCAATTGCTCAAACTTTTGGAGCAGATGTAATTAGAGCTACAAATATGATGCATGGAAAAACATCAAAAGTAAAAGTCACTCAAGCAAATCAATTATTTAAAGACCTTCCTGAACAATTTACACAGACAAGATATCACTCTTTAACAGTTGATAAAAATACACTAACTGATGATTTAATACCAACAGCATATTCAATGGATGATGAAGAGATAATGGCACTAAAAGTGAAAGATAAAGATATTTACGGTGTTCAATTTCATCCAGAATCTATTATGAGTGAATATGGACATGAGATAATTGATAACTTTCTTAAATTATGAGTCAAAAGCTAAGTTCCTATACATATAATCTTATACTCTTTATACTTTTAATTACAGCTGCGATTATTTTAATCGCAGTAGCTTCTACTTTAGATATTAGCTACAGTGAATCTGTAAACTATTTTCATAACTTTAATGAACTAACAATCTTAACTCATAGCTCTACATCCATATTAGGCGCATCTAATATTTCTCTTAGACTACCATTTATAATTATTTATCTACTTAGTGTAATATTATTTTATAAAGTAAGTTCAAAGTATCTTCATAGAAATAGAGATATTTTAATATCTACAGCTATATTTATGGTATTACCAGGTGTTGTTAGTGCCTCACTATTAGTCAATACATCAATACTAGTAGTATTTTCTATTCTTCTATATGTATACATCTATAGTATTAGTTCAAAACACTCTTATATCCTTTTGGTTTTATTTTTATTTTTAGATAATTCATTTGCTATTTTATTTATAGCATTATTTTTCTACTCATTAAAATATAAAGATAATAAACTTTTAGTAGTATCATTAATACTATTTGGTATATCTATGCAAATGTATGGATTTGATAGTGGAGGAAAACCAAAGGGCTTTTTTATTGAGACTATTGCTATATATTCATCTATATTTTCTCCATTAGTATTTTTTTATTTTGCATATAGTTTATATAGAACATTAATCAAAGGTGAGCTAGGTCTACTATGGTATATCTCAACTGTGACATTGTTATTTTCTATTTTACTTTCATTTAGGCAGAGTATCCCTATAGAAGATTTTGCTCCATTTGTAGTAGTAGCAATACCAATCATGGTAAAAACATTCTTAAATTCATATAGAGTAAGATTACCACAGTTTAGAGTAAAACATAAAATAGGTATAAATATTGCACTAGGAGTCTTACTTATTAATACAATGATATTACTAGCAAATAAGCCAATATATTTCATACTTGATAATCCAAAAAAACATTTTGCATATAAGCATCATTTTGCACAAGATATAGCCAATAAATTAAAAGAAAATGGAATAAGCTCTATAAAAGCAACAAGCAAGAGACTGCAAGAGAGATTAAAATTCTATGGAATAGGAAGTCATAGTAAATATAGTCTTTATCCATATAGGGTTACTCCATTAGATAAAGACATCACTATTAAGTATCACAACATGGCTCTATTACCACTATTTATAAGCCCCAATTAGTCAAGCGAGTATACACTTAATAAAACATAAAGCTATAATTAAATAAAATTACCGACTTAAAATTTATGAAAGGAGTTCTATCAATGCCAAAAATGAAATCTGTTAGCGGTGCTAAAAAAAGATTTAAAGTTAAGAAAAATGGTCAAATTAAAAGAGGAAGTGCTTTTAGAAGCCACATCTTAACTAAAATGTCTCAAAAGAGAAAAAGAAATCTAAGAAACCCGCAATCTGTTGATGCTACAAATGAATCAGCAGTTAAAAGAATGTTATGTCAAATGTAATAATATTTTAATATATTATATAATTTGAAAATTGTCCCTCCGTTTAATTACGGTCAAGATCAGTTTATAGACTGACACCAACTTACGAAATAGTGAGTATTAGGTAAAGCAAGGAAAAAATATGCCAAGAGTTAAAACAGGTGTAGTAAGAAGAAGAAGACACAAAAAAATCCTTAAAATGGCTAAGGGTTTTTACAGTGGTAGAAGAAAACATTTTAGAAAAGCAAAAGAGCAAGTAGAACACTCACTTGTATATGCTTACAGAGATAGAAGACAAAAGAAAAGAGATTTTAGAAAACTTTGGATTGTTAGAATCAATGCTGCTTGTAGATTAAACGGAATGAATTACTCTAGATTCATGAATGGTTTAAAAGTAGCGGGTATTACTTTAGATAGAAAAATCTTAGCTGATATGGCTATGAATGATGCTGCTGCATTTACTTCATTAGTTGAATCTGCAAAGGCTGCAGTTAAATAATCTTTAACTGCTTAAACAAAAAGGGGTCAGGCAAACTTGCCTGACCCCTTTTTTAATATATAGTATTTGACTAACTATTTAGACTTTGAAAATACTTTTCCAATAGATCTAAATATATAAACCACTAAATATATAATAAATGCAAATACAAATGGATGCAACATACCAGGTACTCCAAATGCACCACCACTTGACATATTTAAAAGATGCTCTACGGGATGATCTAACCACTGCTTAAAATGCATTCCAATTGCTAAAAATAAAAATATACCAATATAGATATTTAACTCTTTTTTCATTACTTCCCCTTTTTAATTAGGTGCATTATATATTAAAGGTAATAAAAAAGCCCTAAACCTTTCGGTCTAGGGCTTTTAATAGTTGATATACAATCTTTAACTATTAAGCTTTTCCAGCTAACATTCCGTGAACTGTCATTGGCTTTAGTAGGTAGAACTTTAATAACCACCAGATATATCTTTCTTGAGTAGGGTCAAGAAGTGTAGTCATAGCAGCATTCTTACCAGATCCTAATTTCTTAGAAGCCCAGTTAAATTCAGCCAACATTACTGTACCAATAGAAGTAATTAATGGACAAACAGTATATCCCGCATACTTAGTGCTATCAGCAGGAATTGATCCAGACTCTAACATAGAAAGAACATTGTTTACAACAACTTTATATTGTTTTCTACCAGAACCACCAGTTTTACCCATTGGAACAGCTGCAATATCACCTAGTGCAAATACATTAGGGAATTTAACGTGTTGTAATGTTTCTTTATTTACAGGGATCCATCCTTTTTTAGAACCAACTGCAGACTTTCCTAATTCATCTGGAGCTTTCATTGGAGGAGTAATATGTAAGAAGTCAAAGTTAGTTCTAACTTCTTTATGAGTTGTTTCCATAGCGTACTCTTCTAAATCTTCATCCCAAGCACCTTTTTTCTTACCATGGTTATCAAAAATTGCTTCACCATTTTTAACTTCTACTAAGTTATGCTTGTAAGACCAGTTAAATCCTTCTCTTTCAAATTGTTTAACAATTGCAGTGTGGTAATCTTTGATTCCGAACATTCCACCACCATTTGGATAGAAATGTAAATCTGCATTTTCTCTAGCACCAGCTTCTTTTAATCTAGAGTTTGTAAGGTACATAATTTTCTTTGGTGCACCACCACATTTAATTGGAGTATTTGGGTGAGTATATACACCTTTTACTTTTTTACCAGATGCAGCAGATGCGATAAACTTTTGCATATTTGCCCAAGTTGCAGTAGCACCATCAGCAGTATAGATTGAAGAAGCACCTTTAGCATTAAGCTCAGATACTAATGCTCTGTTATCTCCTAGAGAATATGCTTCACCAGCACCTTCAAGACCTTTAATAGCAGCATAGTTTAATTTAACACCAGCAGCGATTACCATCATGTCATACTTAACCTCAGTACCTTTATCAGTAGTTAAAGAGTTGTTCTTTGGATCAAATTTAACAGCTTTTTCTTTTATAACTGTTACATCAGATGGAACAAAATCATCTCTCTTGTAAAGGATATCAGATTGATCCCATAGTCCAGCACCAATTAAAGTTTGACCTGGTTGGTAAGATACAGAAGTAGCTTCTGGCTCAATTACAGTAATCTTTACATCAGATGCACTATTTCTAAGTCTAGCAGCAGTTGACATACCTGCAAGTCCACCACCAACGATTACAACATGACCTGTAGCACTACTTGCTTTTAGATCAGTAGCAGCTTCTGCTTCTGTTCCACCAAGCATAAATCCAGCACCTGTAAGTCCCATCATTTTCATTGCATCTCTTCTAGAGATACCTTGTTCCTTTAAGATTGAGTCTAGTTGCTCAAGATCTTGTTTAAGATTTCTATTTTCCATGTTTTTCCTTTATTATATGAATTTTTAAAACTTTAGAAAGGTTATCACATGTTTTCTAATATAATCCTTAATGTTGACTTAAAAAAAATTATAAGTAAGATAAGCTAAGGTTATTTTATATATGATAATAAGTAATCTTCTTTTGTATTTATATTAACAAATTGTTTGGAGTATCCAAATTTTTTATAATTCGTATTGGAATTTTTTACTAAGTAATTAATTTTATGTATATCTTTAGCAAGACAATCATCTATTTTATCAATAATTGAACAATTAAATACACCACATAAATTATGTATTTTATTTTCGCAACTTGCAATAGTAATATCAAAAGAATCACTTTCTTGTATAAGTTTTTCTATTGTTATATCTTTAATCAAAGGAGTATCTACAGTGATAATAAATACTTTTTGAACAGACGATAATTCTTCAAATATTGCTTGTAATGCTACCATAGGTGACGATATATCACTAGTATCAAATATTATTTTATCTTTGTTTTTTAGAAAATCAAATTTATCTACCTTTGAAGAGATGAAAACATTAGTAAATATCTTTGAAAGTTTTTGATACTGGTATTCTATAAGTGTAGAATAGCCATCAAATGGAAGAAGAGATTTATCTTCACCCATTCTACTTGATTTACCACCTGAAAGTATTACACATGGTATATCTATCATGGCTACAAAGAAGAAGGATCTGTAATATATCCTGAGATTGCAGAAGCTGCAGCAACTGCTGAGTTTGAAAGGTAAACTTTTGAACTTCTACTTCCCATTCTTCCTACAAAGTTTCTATTTGTAGTTGAGACACAAACCTCATTATCTCCCAAGATTCCCATATATCCACCAAGACAAGCACCACAAGTTGGATTTGATACAACCGCACCAGCATCTACAAGTATATCTATATACCCTAATTTTGTAGCTTCTCTAAGTATTTTTTGAGTTCCTGGTGTTACGATCATTCTTACATGAGATGCTAATTTTTTACCATCTAATATCTCACTAGCAATTTTCAAGTCACCTAATCTACCATTTGTACATGATCCTACAAATACTTGATCAACTTTAATATTATCTTCTACAGCTTGAGACATTGAATGTCCATTTTCTGGTAAGAATGGATATGCAATAACTGGCTCAAGATTTGCTACATCAATCTCTAATGTCTGACAATATGTCGCATCATCATCACTTTGATGTATTTTAGGCTCTGCTCTTAATGATCCATTTGCATCAGTTCTTTCATCTAAGAACTTTTGTGTTGTTTCATCATATGCAACAATACCATTTTTTGCACCAGCTTCAATTGCCATATTACATAATGCAAATCTATCATCCATAGTTAAGTATTGTATTGTATCACCTGTAAACTCTAAAGTTTTATACAATGCTCCATCAACACCAATCATCCTAATAATCTCAAGGATTAAGTCTTTACCCGATACAAACTCTTTTGGCTTACCTGTAAATACTACTTTTATAGATTCTGGTACTTTAAACCAATTTCCACCAGTAACCATAGCAAATGCTAAATCTGTACTTCCCATACCAGTAGAAAATGCTCCTAATGCACCATGTGTACATGTGTGTGAATCTGCACCAATGATAACATCACCAGGGATTACTAGTCCTTTTTCTGGAAGTAATGCATGCTCAATACCCATATCTTTCTCATCAAAAAAATGTTTTAGATTATGCTTAGCGGCAAAGTCCCTAGATATTCTTGCTTGATTTGCCGATGCAATATCCTTTGCAGGAATAAAGTGATCTAGTACAATAGAAAATCCATCTGGATTAGCTAGATTTTGGGCCCCACTATCTTCAAATGCTTTAATTGAAATTGGTGTAGTAATATCATTACCAATTACCATATCAATAGGACTTCTTACAATTTGTCCTGCATATACTTCTTCGCCTACATGTTCACTAAAAATCTTTTCTGTTATTGTTTGACCCATTTTTTCTCTTCTTATAATTTATTTTAATTTGATTGAATTAACTTATCTAGGATAAATCTCTCTAAATCTTTTTTTTGTATCTCTTGCCCTATTGCTTCTTTGTATATATTACAAACTATTTTTTTATTTTCAGAATATGGAAAATGTGGAAAATGAAGCTTCCATGCAGCTTGAATTCTATTAAGTGATATCTCATCATAAAGCCACTCTTTAAACATTCCCATAAATGCAAATAAAATTGCTGTAAATATCACCGCCATAATAATAGAAAGATGACAATCTGCCCCAGCAAATACAGCATGCACAATAAATGCCAGTGGAATAATTGCAATATGTGATAATAATAAAAATACTATATATGCTCTTCCCAGTCTTAATCTAAAACCAAGATTAATACCTTTTAGATGCATCCCATCATTAAACTGTCTATTTGCAAGCATCAGCTCATTAAACAGTACAGGCTGCTCAGAGATATTAAAAACATAGTTAAGAATTTTATTTTTTATATTTTCAAACATAATTTCCACCTTTAAGTTGCTGTATTATACTAAATAAACCTTTTTATACCACTTACTAAAAAGCCATAGAGCATATAGATGCTGTTTAAACTTATTTTTTGCACCTTGATTATAAATAAATATGACATACTGCTCATTAAAAAATTGTGTTTGATTATTCACTTCTAAAATAAGATTTAAAATCTCATCGCTATATTCTTCAAAAAGCCATTCATTAAATGGACTATTAAAGCCTTTTTTAGATCTAGTTATTATCTGCTGTGGAATATACTTGCTAGCAACTTTTTTTAATAAGTATTTATTTGTATTCCCTACTTTTATATCACTTTTTATACTAAAAGCAGTATCAACTAATCTAAAATCTAAAAATGGATTTCTTGTCTCTACAGAATTTGCCATAGTCATTTTATCTACTTTTGACAGCAATGCTTCACCTAGCCAAATTTTTGTGTCAATATAACTCATCCAATCTACTGGATCTTTTTTAGCATTGAGAGATTTAAAAGTAGGAAGTTTTTTAAATAGTTTTTTCTTTTGAGCTTGGGTATAAATCTCTCCAAAACTATTGTATATATTTTCACCTTTGACAACTCGTCTTAAATATTCACTCTCTTTTGTTTGTGTTTGAAGTGCTGAGATTATATCATCAAGAAATTCATTTTGTTCAAGCTTTAGGCTATCTTTAAATTTATAATATTTCAAAAATTTTGCATAATTATCATAACCTAAAAATAATTCATCACTTCCCTCTCCAGAAAATACTGTTTTTATTCCATTTTTATTTATAGTTTTACTCAAAAGATAAAGTGGTATTGAAGCTGGATCTGCATGTGGCTCTTCAAGGTTTTCCAAAACCTCATCTAAGGTATCTATAAAGTCTTTTTGATTTATAGACAAAGGATGGTGATCACTATTGATATGACTAGCTGCTATTTGGGCATATGGTAATTCACTATATTGTTTATGCGTTTCGTATCCTACTGAAAATGTTTGAATCTTTTTGGCACTTAATTGTGAATATATTGACGATATTAAGCTGCTGTCAATTCCACCACTTAATAAAGATCCAACTTCCACATCACTTACTAATCGTGATTCAACTGAGCTTAATAGTTTCTCTTCTATCTCTTTTAGTGCTGTTTGTTCATCTGTAATTTTTTTATATGTATTAATTTTATAGTATTTTTTAATTGTTAAAGTATTATCTTTTATATGTAATGATGATGCAGAATCTAGCTTTAAAATATCTTGGTAAAATGTATTTGGTGCTAATGGTACAAAGTATTGCATATACTGTGATAACGCTACTTTGTTCATCTTAGGTGTAAATCCAAGTAGCTTAATAATTGGAGTTATCATACTTGAGAAGATAAACTTTCCATCTTTAAAATAATAATAGAATGGTTTTTTACCATATCTGTCCCTTGCGGCAAAAAATTGATCTTCTTTCTCATCATATATACAAAAGCTAAATGCTCCATTTAACTTCTCTACACATTTATCTTTATATTTTTGATAAAGTCTAATTATAATTTCCGTATCACTTTGAGTAATACACTCTAAATCTTCACTGTTTTTTAACTCTTTATAATTATATATCTCACCATTAAATACTATACTTATACCATCAAAGATCATAGGTTGATTTGCTTCATTATCCAGATCAATAATAGCAAGCCTTGTGTGCCCTAGATAATTACCATTTACTATCTTCATATCGTAAAAATCAGGACCACGATTTTGCATAATATTCACTACATCCAAAAAGTTGCTTTCTGGCTTATAATTAGTCCCTACAATTCCACACATAAATCTATCCCTTTATTAAAATTGGACCTAGAAAATATTCTATTACCATTAAATCAAAATAGAATACAAATAAAAATAGAACTGTAGATATTAAGACAGCTGCCGTTACTGAATATGGTTTACAGTCATACAATGCAGAGATATTTACATTGTTTACTGCTAGTGGAACAATAAGTGATAACATCAAAACAGATGCTACAAAAGAATCTAATCCAGAAAGTATAATAACTATAAGACCAATCAATGGGAGTATTATTAACTTTACTAAACTAACACTAAAAGCTAAAGACTGATTGTTTTCGCTTAATTTAGTACTAGCAAGATATACTCCAAAAATTATTAACTGTACTACAATAGTAGCATAAGCTCCCATTTGTAAAATTTTATCTATTTGAATATTGATTGGTAATTCTAAATAGTTATACCCTAGTGCTAAAATAGCAAACCATAAAATAGGTATTTTTATCATTGAGTTTATTGATTGTCGTAAGCTATACTGATCTTTTGCATAAAAATAAATACCTACTGTGTATATAAAAAATATATTTGCAATATTAACAATACTAGTATATGGCACACTTGCCTCTCCAAAAAGTGCTATACCAAGAGGAATGCCAAGATTTCCAGTATTTCCAATAAGTGAAGCAGCTATAAATATTGATCTATCTTTAGAGTCTTTAAAAAACAGGGGTGCTGTAAATATTAATAATATTAGTGTAATGGTAATAATCACTACATATAATGCTGGAGACAGTATCAAATTATAATCTATGTTAGCTCTTGTAAGACCCCAAAATGTTAATAGTGGTTGCAGAAAATAAAGAGATAATAATATTAATGTCTTTTCATTGATGTCATCTTTGAATGTCTTTTTAGCAATATAGCCCATAATAATAAAAATATATATCGATAAAATAGATAAAAGTGCTTCCATAAAATTATTATAGCCAAGATTGACTTTATGGATATAAAGTATCTTTTAAGTAAGTTTGAGTATAATCCGTTTCTGCTTTTAATTATGAAAGTAAGATTATATACCTATCAAGGAGGTCATTATGGCTTTAGATTTGGACGTAAAACAAGCAATTATTGCTAAATTCCAAAAAGACGAAAAAGATACAGGTTCTGCACCAGTGCAGATTGCAATATTAAGTGAACAAATTAAAGTATTAACTGAGCACTTAAAATCAAACCACAAAGATCACTCTTCAAGACTTGGTCTATTAAAAATGGTTGGTAAAAGAAAAAGACTTCTTAAGTACTTAAGAAAAACTGATTTTGCTAAATTCCAAGAAGTTGTTGCAGAGTTAGGTCTTAGAGCTAAGTAATATATTACTAAATTCTAATATAAGAAGCCTCGGTCTTAGGATCGAGGCTTTTTTATTTCTTAAAAACATACACTTGCTTTATAAACTATGTAAATGACATGTATTTTAGATATAATGTGCTAAAATATTAATACAAAGACCCAACATATGAACAATAATTTATCTATTATAATTTTAGCAGCTGGTAAAGGTAGCAGAATGAAATCTGATACCCCAAAGGTATTACATAAAATATCTGGATTCGAGATGCTTTACTATTCTATAAAAGAAGCAAAGAAATTAAGTGATGATATTCATGTAGTCTTATATCATCAAGCTTCTAGAGTTCAAGAAGCCATGGATAAATATTTCACTGATATAACTTATACTATTCAAGATCATAAAAACTATCCAGGTACTGGTGGTGCTGTGATGAATATACCACTAAAATATGAAAATACTCTTGTACTAAATGGTGATATGCCATTAGTTCAAAGTAGTGAATTAGAAAAGTTTATCACAAATGACAATAGTGCTATAGTTATGTCTGTATTGCAACTAGATGATGCTTCAGGATATGGTAGAGTAATTGTAGAAAACAATAGTGTTAAAAAAATTGTTGAACAAAAAGATTGTAATAATGATGAGCTCAAAGTAACTACTGCAAATGCTGGTATATATAGCTTTAATACAAAGTTTTTAAATGATAATTTACCAAAACTATCAAATGATAATGCACAAGAGGAATACTATATAACTGATCTAGTTGAGCTAGCTATCAATGACACTAAAAAAGTTACGCCATTAGTTGTAGATGAAGAAAATTTCAAAGGGGTAAACTCTAAGTTTGATCTAGCAAATGCTGAAGTGATCCATCAAAATAGAATAAAAAGAGAGTTTATGTCAAATGGTGTAATTATGAGAATGCCTGATTCTATTTTCATTGAAAATTCTGTAGAGATTGAAGGGGAATCAATTATTGAAAACAATGTAACACTTCTTGGCTGTACAAAAATAATTAATTCACATATCAAAACAGGATCTGTTGTCGAAGATTCAACTTTAGAAGATTCTAGTATTGGACCAATTGCAAGAATAAGACCAAAGAGTATCTTAAAAGATACACATATTGGTAATTTTGTAGAGGTTAAAAAATCAAACTTAAATGGTGTAAAAGCTGGTCATTTATCTTACTTAGGGGATAGTCAAATAGATACAGGAACAAATATAGGTGCTGGGACTATCACATGTAACTATGATGGTAAAAATAAAGCTCAAACAATTATTGGAAAAAATGTATTTATTGGAAGCAATACAAAATTAATAGCACCAATAAAACTTGAAGATAACTGTATGACAGCAGCAGGAACAACTATATCAAAAGATCTACAAAGTGGGCAACTTGTGATTACAAGAACAAAAGCTAGAATAGTAAAAGATTACTTTTATAAATTTTTCGGGAAAAAATAATGGAACTTTTAAAAGACAAAAATATACTTGTAGCTGTAACAGGAAGTATAGCTATATATAAAACACTTGAACTTATTAGACTTTATAAAAAAGCTGGTGCAAATGTAAAAGTGATTATGACACAAAGTGCTAAAAAATTTATCAATCCACTGACATTTGAAACCATCTCACAAAATTCTATTTTAGATGATGTCAGTGAAGACTGGAGTACAGATACAAATAACAATCATATTGCTATTGGGAAATGGGCAAATATATTTGTATTAGCTCCAGCTACTGCTAACACAATCAATAAATTAAGTAACGGTATTGCTGATAATATTCTACTTCAAACTGCCCTTGCATATCCAGGAGTAAAACTCTTGTGCCCTGCTGCAAATACAAATATGATGTACAATCCTTTAACCAAAGCTTCTTTAAAAATGTTAAGACTTTGTAATTTTAAAATAATTGATACAACAACAAAAGAACTAGCTTGTAAAGATATTGGCGATGGGGCAATGGCTGAAGTTCAAGATATCTTTGATAATACAGCAAGAGAACTACTTCAGACAAGATATTGGAGAGATAGAAAAGTAGTACTTAATGGTGGCGGTACAATAGAAAAAATTGATGACATAAGATATATTAGTAATTTTTCTAGTGGTAAAATGGCAAATTCACTTGCTCGTGCTTTATACTACAAAGGAGCTGATGTATGTATCATAACAACTGCTGCGACTGAAAGCTTGCCGAATGAACTACATAAAATTCCAGTAGAAAATACTCAAGAGATGCAACAATATATTGTTGATGCTCTAAAAATAGCAAAAAAAGGGAAAATGTCAAAAGCTACACTTATGGATGATTCACAAATGGAACTAATTCAAAAAAAACCATACTTTTTTGCCGTAGCTGCTGTAAGTGATTATACTCCTAAATTTCCACAAAATGGGAAGCTAAAAAAAGATGATATTGGTGATACTTGGGAATTGCCATTAAAGAAAAATATTGATATATTAAATTCTTTAGATAAAGATGGGATATATACTGTAGGATTTAAAGCAGAGATGGATCAAATAGATGCTAAAGATAATGCTATAAATATGCTTAAAGATAAAAGCCTTGATGCCGTATGTTTAAATATCCTTGATAAGGATAATACTTTTGGAAGTGATTCAAATACAATTAATCTTATTTCTAATGATAATAAAGAAAATGAGCTAAGTGGATCTAAATTAGAAGTTGCACTAAATCTACTAGATATACTAGGTGAACAATTTAGTGAGTAATCAAATAGAACATATTGCAATTATCATGGATGGTAATGGTCGATGGGCAAAAGAACAGGGTCTTAATCGAACTGCTGGACATGAACAAGGTGCAAAAACAGTAAGAGAGATTACGACTCATTGCAGCAATATTGGAATTAACTATCTAACACTTTATGCCTTTTCTACAGAAAATTGGACTAGACCAAAGTTAGAAGTTGAATTTCTTATGAAGCTTTTGGAAAGATACTTCAAATCTGAACTTCAAATATATTTAGATAATAATGTAAAATTTAAAGCAATTGGTGATCTTAGTAAATTCTCTACTAAACTTCAACAAGTTATTAAAGATACAGAACAACAAACTTCACACTGTACAGGTCTTACTCAAATTTTAGCTCTTAATTATGGTAGTCGTGATGAAATTACAAGAGCTGTAAAAAAGATTACAGAGCAAAATCTTGAAATAAGCGAAGAGAATATAAATAATAATCTTGATACTGTTGGGATACCTGATGTTGATATATTAATACGAACTAGTGGAGAAGTTAGAGTATCAAACTATCTATTATGGCAAATTGCTTATGCGGAGATGTTTTTTACTCAGTCTTACTGGCCTGAATTTACAACATCTCAATTAGATGATATCATAAGTGATTTTGAAAAAAGGGAACGAAGATTTGGTGGAATTTAGTATCTTTATTATAGGTTTAATATTTGGATCATTTTTAAATGTTCTAATATATAGACTTCCTTTAAGCGTATCACTACTTACCCCTTCAAGATCATTTTGCCCATCATGCAAAAGCAAAATTAAATGGTATGAAAATATTCCTATTTTGTCGTACTCTATATTAAAAGGGAAATGCCCTAATTGTAATGAGTCTATATCAATTTTTTATCCTTTAGTTGAATTACTAACTGCAAGTATCACTGTATTAATTTTTATAAAGATGGGATTTACATTAGATTTCATAATTATTACTATACTTTTTTATACACTTATCGTATTATCGTTTATAGACTTTAAATATAAAGCTGTACCAGATTATTTACTAATAATTGCTCTATTGATAAGTATAATATATTCAGGGTTTAATTTTCAAACTGCTCTTATTTTTGCAGGTGCTTTTACTATTTTAGAATTATTTATCACATACTATATACAAAATATAAAATATAAAATCACAAAAGATGAAAACTTATTATCTCAAAAATCGTTGGGAGAAGGAGATATTCCTATAGCTGCTATAATAGGTGGTGTGCTTGGAATGAAACTTGGAATACTTGCTATAGTATTAGCAGCTTTTTTTGCTATAATAGCATCTATATATTATTTAATATCAAAAGAAGAGATAGAGATACCTTTTATTCCATTTTTATCATTAGGATTTTTTGTAAGTTTTTACTTCAGTGATACACTAGGGGCTTTAATTTAATTATGTTAAAAAAATATCTATTTACTAGCTTTACTTCTAGCTTTTTCCCTATATTTTTATCACTATTTAGTATTACATCAATTATATACTTAGTAAAAATTGCCTCACTAACATCTGTAATACAGTTAAACTTTTCAGAACTTCTTCTTCTATATGGATATAATATACCAAAAATACTATTTTTTACACTACCTATATCTTTTATTATGGGATTGACAATATCAATGTCAAGATTATCAGGGGAATATGAATTACTTGTAATATCAAGCTTTGGCAAAAATCCAATACATATCCTAAAATACTTTATACCAGTAGCCTTGGCCTTATCGTTTACATTATTAATAATATCTCAAGCTATTATTCCAAAAGCTACTTTTTTAAATAAAAAGTTTATTGCTTCAAAAAAAACTGATGCTCAATTTAATATTAAGGCATCAAAATTTGGTCAAGAGTTTGGTAATTGGTTAATTTTTATTAAAGAAGATAAAGATAAGGTATATAAAGATGTTAAACTATTGCAAAAGGGAGATAAACACTCAGATAGATTTATCATGGCTTCTAGTGCGCTTATGGATAATAAATCTGGTAACCTAAACTTGAATTTATATGATGGAAAAAGTTTTATTATTAATAATCAACTTGATCAAACAAACTATGCAAAAATGCTTATTATGGATAACAAAAAAGATAGCAGCTTTTATAGTTTTAATGGTATTGCCCACTACTGGAAAGATATTTATACCAACAATGGCATGGCAGAAAACTTTGTATTTAATATTCTTATTTCCATTTTTCCTTTAATATCTATTTTATTTATACTTATTTTTGCATACTACAATCCAAGATATGAAAAGAATCATAGTGTACTCTACTCTTCAATTTTAATTGTTATATTCTTTATCATATCAAAGAAGCTAATCACATTCAATCCATTTATTTTAGCCTGTATAATACCTACAATATGGATACTTACATCATATCTTTTATATTATAAAACAATACGAGCTAAATACTAAAAGCCTTTTACTATGAATATTAAACTTATATTTTCATATGATGGATCTAGATTTAATGGCTCTCAAATGCAGCCAGAAAAAAATACTGTTGCAGATGCATTTTTAGATATTTTTAATGCCATGGGTATTAGTTCACAATTAGTTTTAAGTGGTCGTACAGATAAAAATGTTCATGCTACAGGACAAGTAGCCAATATACACCTTCCTTCATACTGGACAGACCTTGAAAAACTCAAGCATAGACTAAATCAATATCTTCCTAAATCAATTAAACTTCATTCCTTACAAAAAACTAGTGATGACTTTAATGCAAGATTTAGTGCTAAAAAAAGGGTATATAGATATATATTATCAACAAAAGAGAATAATCCTTATAATCAAGCATATATGACCTACTATAATAAACCTCTTGATATAGACTTAATTAATAAGGCCATTAAACTTTTTGTTGGTGTTCATGATTTCGAATATCTTAGCAAAAAGGGTAGTCTGCCAAGTACTTCTATTAGAGAAATATATGATGTAAAATTTTATAAATATAAAGATATATATGTATTTAAATTTAAGGGAAATAGCTTTTTAAGAAGCCAAATAAGGATGATGATGCAGATGTTATTAAAAATATCAGAAGGTACATTAAGTATTGATGACTTAATTGATCAACTCAATAAAAAAGGGCAAAAGCTAAAAACTCTTGCCCCTCCTAATGGTTTATATCTTAGTAAGATTATATACTAATTAATATCCACTAATCTGCACATAATAATTTATCATCTCCAGTAATGGATCGATAAATATAACAGATGCAATTGTAATAATCGCAGATATACCAATTACAGTTTTTAAAGTTGTATTTGCATTACCCATTACAACAATGCTTTCATCATCTACAGGATCTTTTAAGAACATATATACAATTAATTTTAAGTAATAGTAAACTGCAATAGCAGAGTTAATAGCCATAATTAAAGCTAGTACTATAAATCCTGCATTTACCGCTGCTCCTAATAGATACATTTTTCCCCAGAATAAAGAAAATGGTGGCACACCAGCTAATGAAAGCATAAATAATGCCATAATAGATGCTGCAACTGGAGATGATTTAACTAAACCAGCAAACTTTATAAATGGATGATCTCCACCTCTAGTATCTTTTGATCTATGTACCCATAACATTGCAAATGATCCTAAGTTTGTAAATAGGAATAAAATCCAGTATAAAAATAAAGATGATGTAGCTTGACTAGTTCCTATTAAAATTGCACCCATAGCAAAACCAGCATGTGAAATTGAAGAATAAGCAAGCATTCTCTTAACATCTGTTTGAACTAGCGCAATCATATTTGGTATAGTCATCGTAACAACAACAATAATATATAATACAGCTTGTACCCAAATATTATCTACTGCAATAAAGATTTCAAAGAATCTCAGTGCTACAATGAATCCTGCAATTTTAGGTACTATTGACATAAATCCAGCTAATGCTGAACTTGACCCTTCATAAACATCTGGTGCCCAAATATGGAATGGTACCAAAGATAGTTTAAATCCTAATGCACCAAGCATAAATACTACAGCAATTAGGATTAATGGATAATTGGCAAAGTTTGATGATACAAAGCTTTCACTAATTTTAGCTAATTCTACACTTCCTGTAAGTGCATATAGTATCATAGAACCAAACGCAAAGAATGCAGCTGCTAGTGCACCCATAGTAAAGTATTTAATAGCTGCTTCTGTCGACTTATCTCTATTGTGCATTGCAATTAATGTATAAAGTGCCATTGAAGATGCTTCAAGTCCAACAAATATAAGAATTAAACTATCACTACTAACCATAAATTGGAATCCAGCAATCATAAATAAGAATAGTGCAAAATATTCTGGATATTTATATTCATGGAATCTTTTTTGAGAAAGTGCTAATAGAATAAACATAGCTGACGCAACAAGAATAATAATTTGTGATAGTATAGATATACCATCTACAAGCATCATATCGAAGAATCCTCTAAGTCCACCATTGTAACCTATTACTGTACCTAAATCTACTAATAGAAATAGAATAGTCATCATTACATATAACGATTTATCAAGTTTTTTAGAGAATAAATCAATACATAAAATTGTTAATGCGCCTGCAATTGCCACTAGCATTGGTGCTAGTGAAGACATATTTAAACTTGCTAAGTCTATTGAAATTGGTTCTATCATTATTTTGCTCCTCCAATTGTATTTACTTTAGCAATTGTTGCTTTTGCTTCAGGTGTTACAGATTTGATATGCATTGTCTGAATTAATTGTTTTACAGAATTATCAACTGGACCTAAAATAGGCTTTGGATAAACACCAAGGTATACAACTAGCATTACTAATGGTACTAAAGCTGCAACTTCTCTACCTTTAATATCTTCTAGTTTTTCATTAATTGGATTTGTAATTGGTCCAAAGAATGTTTTCTTGTAAAGAACTAACATATATACAGCTCCAAGGATTATTGTTAATCCTGCAGCAACTGTTAATGTTGGAGATACAGCAAAGAATCCAAGTAAACTTAAGAATTCCCCTACAAATCCAATTGTTAGTGGTAGTCCAACTGATGCCATAAGCATAATACCAAATACAACAGCATACATTGGCATTACTGCTGCTAAACCACCAAATTCACTCATCATTTTTGTATGACGTCTATCATAAATAACACCAACTAACATAAACAGAGCTCCAGAAACAATACCATGTGAAATCATTAAGAATATAGATCCACCAATACCTTCAGCATTAAGTGCAAAAATACCTAAAATAATTACACCCATATGTGATACTGATGAATATGCAATAACTTGCTTCATGTCTTCTTGAGCATAAGCTACCATTGCTGTATATATAATAGCAATAAGTGCTAGGATACCCATTGGTATCATCATAGCAACTGCAGCATCTGGGAATAATGGTAAAGAGAATCTAATAAATCCATAAGTACCCATTTTCAGAAGTACAGCAGCAAGAATTACAGAACCAATCGTTGGTGCTTGACCATGCGCATAAGGAAGCCATGTATGAAATGGTACCATTGGTACTTTAATAGCAAATCCAGCAAAGAATGCAATAAATAACCACATTTGCATATCATATGGTAACACTAGCATATTCCAATCCATAATATTGAAACTCCATGTACCAGTTGTTTGACTATATACATATGCTAAATAAAGCATACCTACTAGCATTACTAATGAACCTAGGAATGTATATAAAAAGAATTTAATTGAAGCATAAATTCTTAAGTTTCCACCCCATGCACCAACAATATATAACATAGGTACAAGTGATAATTCCCAGAATACATAGAAAAGCATAGCATCAAGTGCAACAAATACACCAATCATAGTCATCTCTAAGAATAATACTGTAATTATAAGATTTTTTAAGTTTCTCTTTTCAGTTAAACCAATAAGAGAAATCATAGTCATAAATGTAGTCATTATGATTAAGAATAATGATATACCATCTAATCCAACGTTATAACTTATACCATATTGTGAGATAATTGGTATAAACTCTGTAAACTGCATACCTGCATTGTTTCCATCAAACATATACCACATATATGCAGATAGTATAAACTCTATTGCTGTTACAGTAATACCATAAACTCTAATAGAATCTTTATCAACAATAAATGCCATCATTGCAGCTATTGCTGGAAAAAATATTAATATAGATAAAATATGTTCCATCTACCTTCCTTTACTTAAGATTCCCTGCAGCAGCTGCTGCAGCTAATAATATTACAACACCTAGTGTCATCCATTTTAATGCTTTAGATAAGTTACCTGTTTGCATTGCTCTTGACTCTTCACCAGCCGTATATACAAGTTTTGCGATACCATCAACAATACTATCAATAACTTTTAAATCAACCTCTTTCCATGAGAATTTAGATATAGCTAAATATGGTTTATTGATTACATTTTCAATTAAGTGTGGCATATAATACTGATTTGCTAAAAGTTTATATACAAAAGTATCTTTCAGCTTATCACTATGATAGCTACCTTTTTTATTAAATTTAAGTACAGCATATGCGATACCACCTGCAGCCATCATTGTAGTAACGGCAACTAGTGTCCAGAATACTGCACTACTTGGATGATGTATTCCTACTTCCTCTAATGTTGGTAACAGTTTTGTAGTCATCTCAACAAATTCTGCTTTGAACCAACCAGCAGATATAGCTAAAATTGCTAATGGTGTCATAGCTGCAATTACAAATGGATATGTCTCATGTGGATGTTGATAATCTTCATCTTCTTTATTATGACTCCAATTTTCTTTACCATGGAATACATACATTACAAGTCTAAATGAATAAAATGCAGTTAAACCTGCAGTTACCCATAAAATAAACCATAATATATACGCATGTGATTCAAATGCTGCTTCTAAAATTAGATCTTTAGAGAAGAAACCAGCAAGCGGGAATATACCAGCAAGTGCAACTGATGCAATAGTCATAATAAGTGCTGTGTGTGGCATATACTTTTTAAGTCCACCCATCTTCTTAATATTAATCTGATCATTCATTGCATGCATAACATTACCAGCACCTAAGAATAGTACTGATTTAAAGAATGCATGAGTTGCAAGGTGGAATAATGCCACCCAATATGCACCAAGACCAGCAGCAACAAACATATATCCTAATTGTGATAATGTTGAGAATGCGATAATCTTTTTCATATTTGTTGCTACTAAAGCTTGTGATGCTGCAAATATTGCTACAAATGCACCAAGACATGCGATAAAGTATCCAACTTCAGGTACAACTGTAAATATCTCATTTGCTCTAACTACTAAATATACACCTGCTGTTACCATTGTCGCTGCGTGAATAAGTGCGGATACTGGAGTAGGACCTTCCATTGCATTTGCAAGCCATTGATTGAATGGGAACTGAGCAGATTTACCCATAGCTCCAATAAACAAGAATATAGCAATTGCTACAATTAATCCATGACCTAGATTTCCAATTTCAGCAAATACTACATCATACTGTAGTGAACCAATATTCCAGAATATTAAGAATAATCCAACTAACATACCAAGGTCAGCAACTCTATTCATAATAAATGCTTCGTTTGCTGCATAACCTGGAGATAGTGATGAGTGTGGCGATAAAGTCGAATATGGAGAAGTATACATATCATTAGTCTTCTCTTGATCACCTTTATGATACCAGAATCCAATTAGTAACCATGAACAAAGACCAACACCTTCCCATCCAATAAATAATCCAGCAAAGTTATCTGACATTATTAGAATCATCATAGAGAATACGAATGCACTTAGGTATGAGAAAAATCTATTAAAACCTTTATCGTGATCCATATATCCAATAGAGTGAATATGTACCATAGTTGATACAAGTGTTACAACTACCATCATAACAACACTTACTTGATCAGCTACAAACCCAAACGGTATATTTACATTTCCAATTACAATCCAATCCATCATCTTAACATGGATAATATTATTTGTTCCAAAGATATGGAACATCAATATCAACGATGCAACCATGGCTAAACCAAGTAATGTAGAGTTGACTACACCAACCCAAACTTTTCTTGGACTATTTCCAAACATTGCTGCAAACAATGCCCCTACTAATGGAGCAAATAATGCAGTATATAAAAAACCTTCCATTCTTATCCCTCCATACTTTCTAATGTATCAAGATTGATACTATTTCTTCGTTTAAACCATAAGATTAATAAACCAAGACCTATTGCTACTTCACTTGCTGCGATTGCAATAATGAAAAATGCAAACATTTGACCAGTTAGATCACCGTGAAACTTCGATATAGCAGCTAAGCCAATATTTACTGCATTTAGCATAATTTCGGTAGCGAAAAATAGCATAATAAGGTTCTTTCTTCTAAGAACTCCTATTAATCCAATTACGAATAAAATCGTACTTAAAATCAAATAATCATTTAATATCATTTAACATCCTTTGCAATATTTTCATCAATATCTTGCTCTTCCATCTCTGTATAGCTAATATCCATCTTTTTACCAGCAAGAATAATTCCACCAATCATAGCAACTAATAACATAACTGCTGCAACTTCAAATGGAATTAGATACTTTGTAAATAGTACTAAACCTACATCTTGTGCATTACCATACTCTGGATGTACTGGGTAGAATGCTTGTGCATTTTCACCAATAATAGGTGCAGCAAACATAACTACAACTAAAAGTGCAATCATACCACTAAGTACAAATACTACTTTAGGACTTGAAATCTTTTCTGTAACATCATTGATTGAATCAAAAAACATCATACCAAATGCATATAGAGCCATAACAGCTCCCGTATATACAATAATCTGTACAACACCTAAAAAATCAGCTTCTAACAAGAAGAAGAAAGCTGAGATAAATATCATACCTGCTGCAAGCGAACTTAATGCATATAATGCATTTTTAGTAAATACAGTAATACTAAACATTGCTATTGTTAAAAACGCGAACAGATAAAAAGCTATAACTTCAAACATAAACTATCTCCTTAATATGCCAGTGGCGTTTTTTTAATTTTTTCATCTGCATCTGGTGATATTGCACCAAATCCATCAAACTCTTGCTGGAACTGTAATTGATCAAATGGAGTCAATAAGTCTTCTTTTAATGCAAAATGTTCTCTTTGCTCACTTGCATTCTCATATCTTCCACCGTGAACAATTGCTAATTCTGGGCAAACTTCTGCGCAATAACCACAGAAAATACATCTACCAAAGTTGATTGTATACTCTGTAACTTCTTTTCTAGAATCTTCATCAATCTTAGTATCCATCTTAATACACTTAGCAACACAGATCTTCTCACAAAGTCCACAACCAATACATCTATTTGTACCACTTTCTAATAATCCAAGTAGTTTATGTACAGCTCTATATCTAGGGCTAATAGGAAGCTTTTCTATTGGATACATAGTAGTATGCATCTTATCTTTAAATAGGGCTTCTTTCATAATTTTAAATGTAATACCAAGACCTTTTAGAAGCTCAGTACTAAATGTTCTTTTCATAACCTGCTTAAATTCAGCCCATCCTGTTTCTGGATATTCTGGTATATCTACTTGAATATACTCTTGAGAACCAACATTTCTTTCTTTTAATTTATTAAAACTCATTTTAACTCCTATACCATTATCACTAAGCCAGTAATTACAACATTTAACAATGCTAATGGCATTAATACTTTCCAACATAACCACATAAGTTGATCTGGTCTAACATGTGGCCACGATGCTCTTGTCCATAAGAATAAAAAGATCAAGAACATTACTTTTAATACTATTGCAATTCCACCAGGAATAAACCATAAGTCATTGTATCCACCTAAGAATAGAAGAACTGTAACAAATGATACTGTAAATAAGTTTGCATATTCACCAATAAAGAACATACCCCATCTCATACCAGAATACTCTGTAGCATAACCAGCTACAACTTCAGCTTCATGCTCAAGAAGATCAAATGGTGTTCTATTTGTTTCTGCATATCCAGAAATTACAAATATTATAAATGCAAGAGGTTGAGTCCATACTAACCAATCAGATACACCACCAGCTTGGTAGTTATTAATATCAATTAACGATAAACTTCCAACTAACATTAATGGAGAAAGTATAGAAAGTCCAAGTACAACTTCATAAGAAAGTAATTGAATGGCTGTTCTAGCTCCACCTAAAAGTCCCCATTTATTAGCTTGCGCCATACCACCAAGTAGTGGTCCATAAAGACCTGATCCCATAACACCAAGGATAAATAGTAATCCAACATTAATATCAGCTACAATTGGCTTAACCGTATATCCAAAAATTGTAAACTCTGGGAAGAATGGTACAGCAGTCATAGCTATAAATGCAGTCGCAGCAGTAATTACTGGTGCAATCATAAAGATAGGTCTAATTGAATGCTGAGGGATAAAATCCTCTTTTGTAAATAACTTAGCACCATCTGCTAAAATTTGTAATAAACCAAAAGGACCAACATGTGAAGGCCCAGGTCTTCTTTGCATAAATGCAAGTACTTTTCTTTCTATATATGTTGTAAACCCTGCTAATGCTGAAAATACAGCCAAGATTACTACAACTTTAATTATTGTTTCTATAAGATAGCTATCCATATTTTACACCTTCTTTATATTTGCAGAATTAAATCTATATCCATCAAACAGAGAACATGTTGGTACATTTTTTTCAAATGTACTTACATAACCTATTTCTCCAGATATATATTTATCTAAAACTACTGGTAGTTTTATTGTTTGACCATTTGCGCTAATTTCAACTTCATCATTTTCACACAATTCTAAAGCTTCCATTTGCGTAGATGAAACATAATACGCAGTTTTATGCTCAAGCAGTCTTGATTTTGCTGTAAACTCATTAAATTGATCAATTGGGTTTGCTTTGTAGATCACTGTACCATCAATTGTCTCTTGACTAATTGGAGATACGCTATCTTCTTTTGCAACATCATTTGCTGATAATACATAACCTCTATATTCATTTTGATCATTTCCAAAGTGGTTATCTAAGTTATCAAATTTAATTGATTGATAACCTTTTGATGCTGGTAAGCTTTCTGTGTAATCAATTGTATATTCAGCTTCTAATCCAAGTGCATTTGCAATGTCATTCAATGTATATCCATTGTACTTCATTGCTACATTTGTAGGTACAACTCTTTTATTAGCATTTGTAAATGTACCCTCTTGCTGATTTAGTGCTGGCATATCTAAGTCACCATCACCAAGTGCAGAGATTTCAAAACTTGCTTTTTTGTTGTATCCAACTACATTTGATCCAGCTTCACTATCTAAATCACAAATTAAACTTACACCTAGAGTATTTGTTCTTGTAGGTACTATAGTAACGCTAAAGTCAGTATATCTATCAATTAGTCCACATAACTTAGCTAAATTTTTACTATTTGGATTTTCTATTAAATCTTCACCAACAATTAATGCAAATTTATCTTTTTTAGCAAGCATAGATTCTACTGTCTCTAAAAGTGCCTCATCTGATCCCATCATATCTAGAAGTTTTGTATAAATATATTCTACCTCTTGCTTAACTTTTTTAGGAACCATTTTAGAAACTTCTTTCTCTTCACCAGTTTCCTCATCTTTAACAACTTCAGTAACTTTTTCTTTAATTGTTTCTGTTACAGTTTTTGTTCTTGTTTCTCTTAAAGATTCAAGGTAAGTAGAAATATCAGATGGTAAATCTTTTCCAAATTGATCAAGCATAAAGTATAGAACTGCTTCTTCACTTAAAGGATTTGTAACTATTGTTTCAATAGTCTTTCCTTTTTTACCAAATTGCTCAACTACTGGATCAACTACTGGATGGAAGTAAAGTCCTGCACCTTTGTTTAAAGTTAATGCATTATTAAATGCATATCTTACATTTGGTGCATCATTTTTCAGCATAGATCCAACAGAAACTATAAAATTAGAATCATGAATATCTTTAATATCTCCACTATAAAGTGTACTTCCAGAAGTACTTGAGTAATCTTTTAAGAAATTTTGATATCTAAGTGCATCATTATTAACTAGCTTTACACCTAATTTTTCTTTTAATTTTTGAAGTATTAATGCTTCTTCATTTGTAATATAAGAACCAAATTTAATTGTATCAGCATTTTTAAATGCTTCTACAGCTTTATTAAATGCCTCTTCATCTTTTGATAAAACATTATTTTCAAAATCATAACCAAATCTTGCCGCACCATTTAACGATGAATAGTGTGATTCATTTGTAACTCTATAAATCTTTTCTTCTTGAGAATTTTCAATACAATCATGTTTGATTTCATAATACATATGTGAACAATCTGAACTATGTGGATTTGCTGCTGGAATTTTCTTAAGCTCCCAAGCATTAGATTTATATTGGAAATCTGAACTTGCCATAGCACCTACAGGACATACAGCAATACACTCACCACAATCTGTACATTTATCTTCGTCAAAGCCTATTAATGATTTGTTTAGCTTATTCCACATTGCATATGCATCTTTTGGCATTGTTTCTTTAAAGCCTTTATTTAAAGCATCAGCACCTCTTTTAACAGTACTTAATGCATTTGATCCAATCATATCTTTACAAATTGTTACACATTTTTCACATACTATACATAAACCTGGGTCATATTTCATCACACCCCAGTTTTGTGCTGGTCTTGATACATCTCTTACTGCATAATCTTGCTTATGTAAGTTCATATACTGAGTATAGTTCTGAAGCTCACACTCTCCACTTTTATCGCATACACCACACTGAAGAGGATGGTTTACATCATATACCTCCATAATAGCTTCACGCTCTTTTTCAATGTTTTCAGTTGTTGTATCTACAACCATTCCCTCTTTAACTTTAGCATTACATGAATATACTTGCTTTCCATCTGCTTCTACTAAACATACTCTACACGCCAATGTAGGGCTACATCTTGTAGTATAACAAAGTGCCGGAACAAAAATATCATTTGCACGAGCAACATTAAGAATAAATTCACCCTCTTCAGCCCTACAGGCCTTTCCATCAATTGTCACATTTACTAAATTACTCATTAGAAATCCACCTTTTCAATTTTTACTTGTTTAAATCTATATCCTGAAAATATAGGATCTGTACTTGATTGACTATCAAGTGCTGGATACATAGCTATAGTACCCTTTATATTTTTATCTAACACAAATTTACACTTTATACTTGCATCACCATATATAACATTTACTGTATCATCAGGCTTTATTTTAGCTGCCTGAGCAAATGCTGTACTACCTTTTAAAACATTATCAAATTTTTCTTCTGCTGTATTTGAATGCTTTTTAGGTACATAGCTATATACTACTGTACCATTATAAGTTTTTATCATTGATACTTCTTCTATATCATTAGAAGTTTGAAGTTCTTGCGTCTCATTTTGATTGTCATTTAACTGATCAACTAAAACTTTAAAGTCAGTATATTTATCAATTAAAGCAATTAATTTTCCAATATTCTTACTTTGAGCATGTCCAAATATATCACTACCAATAACTAGTACTTTATTTTTTTTACCATCAATATTTTCAAGAATTAAATCAAATTCTTCTTCACCAACACTTGATTCACCACTTAAATATCCAATATCAAGGTCATCTAAAAATGCCTTTATATCACTATTATCAATATTTTTAATTAGATAAGAACACAATAAGGCAAGAACACCCTCTTCACTACCAGCTTCATATTTGATAAATTGAGTATATTTATTACTTAATTTATCATCATCCATTGGATGCATATAAATAAATTCTGCACCTTGATTTTCAATCGCTAAATTTACCTTATCTGCTAATTCTGGATTATCATAAATAATTTTAGTACCAAGCATAATGATTGCATCAGACTCGATAATATATTTAGAATTAGTGTCATTATTTATTAACATAATATCTCTCTTAAACCTAGTCTTCTGTCTGATCAACTTCAGCTATAGCTGGCTTTGTTTTTTTAATAACCACAGTCCAGTCAACTTCATTAAACTTTAATGAATTCATTAATGTATATTGATTCTCTTTAGCCAAATCAGCTACCTTTTGAACTGATGAAAAGTCACCAATTTCAAATAAAAAAATTGCATTTTCATCTTCTTTAATATCTGATGCAATTAATTCAAGCATCCTATCATAGAAGCTATCTTTTAATGGTCTTAAGTCATATCTTTTCATTATCTATCAATCTCCCCAAATACAATATTTAAGTTACCAATTATTGTTACAACATCGGCTAACTGATGTCCTGGTAAAATATCTTGAAGAATACCAGTATGCCAGAAACTTGGCGCTCTCATTTTTAATTTATATGGATACGGTGAACCATCAGAATTTATGTAGAATCCTAATTCACCTTTTGGTGATTCAGTTGCTACATATATTTCACCAACTGGTGGTCTCATACCTTGAGTTACAAGAACAAAGTGTTGCATTAAAGAATAGTTTTGTGTCATCATCTCTTCTTTACTACAAGAGATATACTCTGGTGAATGTGCCATAAGCTGTAGGTCACTCTCATTATGCATAGGAATTAACTGCTTAAGAATTTTCATAGACTCTCTCATTTCAGCCATATGACAAAGGTATCTACCGTACGAATCACACTTATCAGAAGTTGGAATATCAAAATCTAATTCAGGATAAAGTCCATATGGCATCTCTTTTCTTAAATCCCATTTTACTCCACTACCTCTTAATGATGGTCCAGTTAGACCCCACTCTCTAGCCATAGCTGGAGTAATAACACCTACATCCTCTAGTCTCATTTTCCAGATTCTATTTTTATTTAGTAGTCCTTCATATGTACCTAACTGTTCAGTTAAAGTATCCATGAACTTTTCTAAATTACCAATCCAATCATTTGGAAGGTCTAAAGGAACACCTCCAATTCTAACAGCACTATGAGTAAGTCTTGCTCCACAATAATCTTCCATAAGATCCATTGCAAATTCTCTTTCTCTAAATGCATATAAGAATACAGACATTGCACCAACATCAAGTGCATGTGTTGCTAGCCAGAATAAGTGAGATATAATTCTATTTAATTCAAGAAGCATTGTTCTAATAACTTCTGCACGCCTAGGTGCTTCAACCCCAATTAGCTTCTCAACTGCTAATGCATAACCATAGTTATTTGATGTAGCAGCAATATAATCCATTCTATCTGTAGTTGGTAAGAATTCGTTATAAATCATATTCTCACCCATTTTTTCCATACCTCTATGCAGGTATCCAACATCTGGATGTGCTTTTACAATCTCTTCACCTTTAAGCTCTAATATAAGTCTTAACTGACCGTGAGCAGATGGATGCTGTGGACCAAAGTTAACAACCATAGTATTATCATCTCTATCGAAAGAGATATTTTCGAAAAATGGTTTTAATCTATTTATTTGTTGCATACTATTTTCTCTCTTTTAGTTGTTTTGTTTCAATCTCATCAAAAGGTGTAACTAACTTTTTACCAAATAATTGCACTCCACCTTCTTCTTGATATCTAATTGGAGTATCTGGTTCATTACCATTTGTAATATCAGTACCTTTTGGAACTTCGTGGCCAAGTCTAGCAAATCTATCTGTATCATATCTGTCAACTTGAGCTGCATCTCTTAGCTCAGGACCAATTACATCTCTAGCTTCTTTACCAAATATTTTATCAACTTCATACCATTGCGCTGCCTCATCTCCAATTAATGGATAACTTTTTAATAGTGGATGTCCTTGCCAATCATCAGGCATTAGAATTCTTTTCATATATGGGTGATTCTTAATATTTACACCATACATGTCATACATCTCTCTTTCAGACCAATCTGCCATTCTAAATAATGGTTCTACTGACGCTATAGCATCATCTTGCCCTACAAAACATTTAACTCTTAGTCTTTTGTGCTTACTCATTGATAGCATCTCATAAAAGATTTCAAATCCACCTTTAATAGCAATATAATCAATAGCACTTAGCTCCATCATATTACTATAAGCTCTAATCTCTTTTAGATGTTTAATTGCAGCTACATTGTCTTCTTTATTTATATATATAACTAAATGACCAGCTTGAATATACGCATCTTGTATCTCTACAACATTTGATAAACTTGATAAGTCTGACGCAAATGTAGAATCATTTGATACTGACTCTTTAGCTAAAGTTGGAGCTACATAAAATCTATCCGTATGATATGATTTTTTCTGTACATCATCTTTTGGAGTATATTGTCTCATTACACTAACCTTTTTGCTTGTTGTCTCATAGAAGCAGGGTTTCTTCTAATCTTTTGCTGTAACTGCATAACTGCATACTGCAATGTTTCAGGTCTTGGGGCACAACCTGGTAGATAAATATCAACAGGAATAACTCTATCAACACCTTGTACTGTTGCATATGTATTAAACATACCACCAGTATTTGCACATGATCCCATAGAAATTACCCATTTAGGATCTGGCATTTGATCATATAGTCTTCTCATAAATTCAGCATGTTTTTTAGTTAGTGTACCTGCTACAATAATAACATCTGCTTGTCTTGGTGATGCTCTAAAGATTGTACCAAATCTATCAAAGTCATATCTTGACGCACCAGATGCCATCATCTCAATAGCACAACATGCTAAACCATATGTCATTGGCCAAAGTGAATTACTTCGTCCAAAGTTAACAATCTTATCAACTGTAGTTAAAACAATCGGTGCTCCACCATCTTGTAAATAGTTTACTTTATGCTGTGCCATTCTAGGGCTCCTTTTTTCCATGCATAGATAAATCCTATTGCAAGTAGTAATATAAATAAAATCATCTCAACGAATCCAAACCAACCTAATACTTTAAAATCGATTGCCCATGGAAACATAAATACAATCTCTACATCAAATAAAATAAATAATAAAGCCATTAAATAAAATTGCGCCGAAATACTATTTGGTTGCTTAGTAACCTCAGGTCCACACTCATAAATTGTACATTTAAGTTTTTCAGTATCTAATCTTGCTAGCTTTCTACTAACAAACCTTGAAAGTGCAGTTGTTGCAGTAAATGCACCAAAAGTCACTACGAACATCACAAACACACCAAAATACGGATGTGCTACAGCTGTTTCTGTCATTTGTTCCCCTTATTTTAAACTACTATATCATAGTTTTTAGATGGTAATTGACTAATATTATCTTATTATAAGTAAATATAAACTTATTTTAATATTTATATAGCATAAGAATAGCTTAGAGAAGTCTTTTGTAACAGTTTGATACAAAAGACAAATAGGAATTATTTATATCCTGTATTAGTTGATTAATGAATATAACTTCTTGATTTCTTGATACCAAATTGTTTCATCGATTGTTTCAAGTACCATTGGAATATCATCCATTCTATCATCATTCATAATATATGAAAAAGCATCCCAACCAATCTCGCCTTCACCTAAACTATGATGTCTATCTACACGACTGCCTAAAGGCGGTTTAGAATCATTGATATGCATACCCATTAAAAATTCACGACCTACTATTTTGTCAAAACTACTCCAAGTTTTATCGTAAGCTTCTTTAGTTCTAATATCATAACCAGCAGTAAACATATGACAAGTATCAATGCACACACCAATTCTTGATTTATCTTCCACTTTTTCTATAATATGTGCTAAATGCTCAAACTTATATCCAAGATTTGTACCTTGCCCCGCAGTATTTTCAATTACAGCTTTTACATTTTTTGTTTTATCAAGTGCAATATTTATAGACTCTGCTATTAAGTCCAAACATTCTAGTTCTGCACCATATATCAAGTCATCATAATTTTCTGCTCTTTTAGAAAATTTTTGAAGATGACTTCCTGGATGAAAATTCAACCTATCAAGACCTAAAATATCACATCTTTCCAGTTCATCTATAAAAGCATTTCTACTTTTTATTAATTTTTCTTCTTCATGATGTCCAAGGTTTATTAAATAACTATCATGTGGCAATATATGCTTTGGTAGTATTTTACTATCTTCAAGATTTTTAAACCAAGTATCTAAAGTTTTAGTATCAAATGGTTTTGCTTCCCATCTCTTTTGGTTTTTAGTAAATAGTGCAAATGCCTTTGCTCCTATAGCCATTGCATTTAATGGTCCATTTTGAACACCTCCACTTGCACTTACATGTGCACCTACAAATTTACTCATATTTTAATCCTTTTTGATTTTTATTAGAATTTTATTTTCTTTATCTCTAAAGTTTATTTTATCTTTTGATAACAATTGATATAAAAAGTCTTTTTCATACTCACTTGATATATATTGTTTATTAAATTCATCATTATCTAAACATCTTAAGGTATCTTTACAAATCTTATTGGCATATACTTTTAGATCGAGTATAACAACTCCTACACTAAATATTTGCATATGTATATAGTCATCATATTTTGCAATAAAACCTTTATCATAAAATTTCATATGAGGTGTTTTAAAAATTATTGTCACACTTTGTGAAATGATTGGCTGTTTTACTGCACATCCTGTCATAAATATTGAAAAAAATATATAAATTATTAGTTTTTGTCTCATTTATGTATAATAGCAAATCAAAATTAAAGTTTATGGAGTTTTTTGTGTTAGTTCATGTTTGCTGTGCAGTAGATAGTCACTTTTTTTTACAACAACTGCAAAAAGATTTTCCAGAAGAACAAATAGAGTGTTTTTTTTATGATCCAAATATTCATCCAATTAGTGAATATAGGTTAAGACTTCTTGATGTTCAATATAGCTGTGATAAGCTTGGGATAAAACTTTATGAAGGGCCATATGACCTAGACTCTTGGCTAGCAAAAGTAAAAGGTCTTGAACAAGAGCCTGAAAAAGGCAACAGATGCACAGTATGCTTTGACACAAGACTTCAAACAACAGTTTTAAAAGCCAAAGAACTACAGCATAAGAACTTTACAACAACACTTCTAATTAGTCCAAAAAAGTCACAAGAAAAACTACAATTAATAGGTAAAAAACTTTCCGAAGAATATGATCTAAATTTTATTTTTAAAGACTATAGATCTGGTCAAGGAACACACCTTCAAGCTAGTGAAGCTAAAGCAAACTCATTGTATCGACAAAACTATTGCGGATGTATGTTTGGACTAGATGCACAAAGAGATTCTCAAAATAAACTATGTGATGAATTAATTAGCCCAATTGGAAGACAAATACTGCCAGAATCAATTGAAAGTAGACTTGAACTTTATAAACAAAGAGATTATCTTGAAGCAAAAAATATAGATTATAAAATTATTAAACAAAGATTTTTAAACTATAGATTACTAAATGGAAAAGTTAATATAAATAAACAGACCATGGCTTCGTATTTTTTAGCCTATTCAAGCCTTAAAAACAACAAAACAAATGGGAGAATAGAGTATACAAAAGATGAGATACACTATCTTAATAGAGATGAAACAAAGATTATTACAATCGATATTTTTAACAAACTAAGCAATAGTAAATATAAAAATACTCAAGAATTGATATTTAATCCTTTAGACTTTGATGATGAAATAAAATTAAGAAATAATATAACACATGATAGTTATAATTTATCAACTATAATTGTAATAGATAAAATAATAGACGGTAAGATTGAAATAGTTTGCAATTCGCAAATATTTGAAGATGAGAAAGAGGTGATAATATGAAACTTTTAGTTTGCGCACTTGAAAGCTCTTCAAATCTTCATTTAAAAGAACTACTAAAGTATCTACCTGATGATATTGAACTAATGGGAATATTTGACAAATCTTTAGGTAGTCCCAATTACGATATAAGTGATTTAGCTGTAATGGGATTTGTCGATGCCATAAAAAGGTTACCATTCTTTTTAAAATTAAATAATGAAATGGTTACCTTAAGTCAAAGTGCTGACAAAGTACTTTTAATGGATTCATCAGGTTTTAATCTGCCACTAGCTCAAAAAATAAAGAAAAAATATCCAAATAAAGAGATAATTTACTATATACTTCCTCAAGCTTGGGCTTGGAAAAAGAAAAGAATCCCAAAGATTGAAAAATCATGCGATAAACTACTATCTATACTACCATTTGAAAAAGATTTTTATAGCAAAAAAGAAAAGATACAATATGTAGGTCACCCTCTGCTGGATGAAATAAATATCTTTAAGGAGGAAATATCAAAAAATAATAAAATAGCCTTTATGCCTGGTAGTAGAAGTGGAGAAATAAAAAAACTTATGCCAATATTTTCCAAAGTAGCTAGTAAAATCAATAAAGAGGCTATTTTAATAATTCCTCCCCATTTTAGTGATGATTATATATTAAATACATATGGTGATATATCACAATTTACTATCTCAAAAAATACTCATCATACTCTAGAAGAGGTAGATTTTGCATTTATATGTAGTGGCACTGCCACACTTGAAGCAGCACTTATTGGTACACCATTTTTATTAAGTTATATTGCTAAACCTTTTGATTATTTTATAGCAAAAAATCTTATAAGAATAAAATATATTGGTCTAGCAAATATATTCTTTGATAAAATGGGATTAAAGCCTTTGCATCAAGAGTTTATACAAGAAGATGTTACTGTAGACAAACTTTTAAATGGATATAAACATATCGATTTAGAGCTATTTCTAAAAAACTCAAAACTATTAAGAGATTACCTACAGCATGGTAGCTCTAAAAATGCTGCTAAGCTGATTTTAACTTAAATAAACTATTAATTAAAAAATAGATAAAATAATCCTAAATTATTAATTAGGATTGAAAATGTTAGATGTAGTAGAGATTCAAAAAATACTTCCACATAGGTACCCATTTTTACTTGTAGATAAAGTTACAAGTATGACAGAAGGTGAAGAGATAATTGCATACAAAAATGTGTCAATTAGTGAACCTGTATTTCAAGGACATTTTCCAGGTCATCCAATATATCCAGGTGTAATGATTCTTGAAGGTATGGCACAAGCTGGTGGTATACTTGCACTAAAAAGTGCTGGACTTACAGAAGAAGAGATCCAGCAAAAAGTTATATACTTTATGAGTATTGATGGGGCTAAGTTTAGAACACCTGTAAAACCAGGGGACAAACTAGAATATAGAATTACTGTAAAAAAATTAAGAAAAAATTTAATAGTACTTGATGGTAAGGCTTATATAGATGATGAGCTAGCTAGTGAGGCAGAACTTAAAGCAATGGTTGTAGATAAATAGATGGCTAAAATTCATCCTAGTGCTATAGTTGAAGATGGAGCGCAATTAGCTGATGATGTAACAATTGGACCATTTACTATCATTGGTTCACAAGTAGCTATTGGTAGTGGTACAGTAGTGCAAAGCCATTGTGTTATTATAGGAAAAACAACTATAGGTAAAGATAATAGAATTTTCCCTCATTCTGTACTTGGTACAATACCTCAAGATCTTAAATTTGATGGAGAGGAGACAGAACTAATTATAGGTGATACTAATACAATTAGAGAACATACACTAATTAATACTGGTACTGCTGGTGGAGGATACAAAACAGTTATTGGTAATGGAAGCTTAATTATGGGTCATGTTCATATTGGGCATGATTGTATTTTGGGTGACAATATTGTTGTTGCTAATTCATGTGCAATCGCTGGCCATGCTGAAATTTCTAGTAACTGTGTAATCGGAGGAATGAGTGCCATTCATCAATTCTCAAAAATTGGAGAATACGCAATGATTGGAGGAGGATCAATTGTTGTTCAAGATATTCCTCCATTTTGTATCTGTGAAGGTAACCGTGCAATATTAAGAAGCTTAAATATTAATGGTCTTAGACGACATTTTGAAAGATCTGATATTGATGCAATTAAAAAAGCCTATAAAGCTATATTTGATTCTGGTAATCCAATAGTAGATACATCAAAAGAAATTATAGCAAACAATGATAATAGATTTGCAAAACAATTAGCGAATTTTGTAATAAATACTAAAAGGGGCATCCCCTTTGCAAGGAAATAGATAATATGGAAGAAATCACCTGTGATTTTTGTGGAGTTCAAGACTCCAAAGAAAACCCTGTAATTTCAGGAGATAAGGCAACTATTTGTAAAACATGTGCAAAATCTGCATATGATATTATAGAAGGTCACCAAGTAAAAGACAATAATGAAAATAATAATAATGAAGAATTAGTTGACCAAAACCTAATGACTCCAAAAGAGCTAAAAGCTACACTTGATCAATATATTGTAGGACAAGATGAAGCCAAAAAGACTCTAAGTGTTGCCGTATACAATCACTATAAACGAATATTTAAAAATATTCCTGAAGATGAAACTATACTAACAAAATCAAATGTTTTATTAATAGGACCTACAGGAAGTGGAAAAACTTTATTAGCACAAACTATTGCTAAATACTTAGATGTTCCTCTTGCTATTGCTGATGCGACAAGCTTAACAGAAGCTGGTTATGTAGGAGACGATGTTGAAAATGTAATTACAAGACTACTGCAAGCAGCCGATGGTGATGTTCAAAAAGCTCAACAAGGAATTATTTTCATTGATGAGATTGATAAGGTAGCTAGAATGGGTGAAAACAGATCTATAACTAGAGACGTATCTGGAGAGGGCGTTCAGCAAGCAATGCTAAAAATAATTGAAGGTAGCACTGTGAATGTTCCACCAAAAGGTGGAAGAAAACATCCTGGTCAAGAATCTATTTCAGTAGACACTACAAATATTTTATTTATATGTGGTGGAGCATTTGATGGCATGGAAGATATTATTGCCAAAAGACAAGGTGGCAATGTACTTGGATTCAACCAAACAAAAGTAACAAAAAAAGATGAGGAAAACCTTCTATCGTTAGTTGAACCAGATGATCTAACAAAATATGGACTTATCCCTGAATTAATTGGTAGACTTCATATGATTGCAACTCTTAAAGAGATTACTGAAGATGATATGATACATATTTTAACTCAACCAAAAAATGCACTTACAAAACAATATCAGAAACTATTCAAAATGGATAATGTTAAATTAGAATTCAATAAAGATGGATTAAAAGAGATAGCAAAAAAAGCTATTAGTAGAAAAACAGGTGCCAGAGGATTAAGATCTATATTAGAAGAAATTATGTTGGATATTATGTTTGAATTACCAGACTTAACTGGTCAAACAATTAAGATAACAAAAGATATAGTACTAAAAGACACTAAAAAAGATAAAAAAATTGCATAAAGGACAAGTATGTTTTTAGATAAATTTATAGGTATGTTTTCAAATGATATGGCAATAGACCTAGGTACTGCAAATACATTAGTATCAACAAGAGGTAAAGGCATTATTATTAATGAAC